>JAEWMK010000530.1 GCA_023457235.1 Bacillota bacterium | reverse complement strand
ATACAATTCAATGACTATACTGAATAAATTTCATGTATAAGTAAAAGGCAGGCTAATTAGCGAAATAGCATGCTTTTACGTCTTATTATTTTGTTACTTTTCTAGATTATTAACTTTAAAAACACACGCCCTATTTGAACAAATATTCTAAATATTATAAACTACTTATTATAAATAGTTTCAAAATGATCTAATTGGGTGATTAACGTTATTGCATTTTCACGAATAAATCTAAATAAATCTTCATAGCATTTTTTTAATAGGTTTAACAATTTGGTAGTAGAATTCATAAAAAAATTTAGACCCAAAATTGGGGATAGGAGAAAACACAAAATGACTGCAAATGAAATTAGACAAAAATCATTAATTCTTTTTGTTGAAAAGGGGTATGAGGGAACCTCTTTAGCTGATATAGGGGATGCTGTCGGGATTAAAAAGCAATCGATTTATTCCCATTTTAAAAGTAAAGATGATATTTTTTTACAGGTAATGAATCACGTTATCCAAGAAGAAATATCATTTTTGAACGATTTTTTTAATAACCACAAAAGTATCCAGCTGTATAACACTCTTTATGAATTTGTAGCTCAATTTAAAGAAAGATATTTATCGGAAAAAGAAATGAATCCAAAATTTTTGTTAAAAATGATGTTTATTCCACCGAATCATCTTCAACAAATAACGATCACTAGTTCTTGGGCCTATTTTGTGAGAATGGAAGAGTTACTTAAAGATGTATTTGAAGAGCATAAGGATGACCTAGATGTTAGCCCGGAAGAAGCACTGATTTCTTTCTTGAATTTCATTGATGGGCTGCTTGTAGAATTGATCTATGTGAATGTTGAGAAATTCGAGGAAAGATTGAAGGTATCATGGAAAATATATTGGAAAGGGATTACAAAATAGTTTAAATATTTTAAATTTTCTTTATTGACATTTTATTGTAATAAATGTTTAATAAGTATATATAATTTATTAACAAACGTTCGTAAGTAAAATTCGTTATTAAAACTTACGAACGTCAGTAAGTTTATATTAAATGGAGGTAGAGGAGTACATGCAAGCAAGCTATCGATTATTTATTAATGGTCAATGGGTAGATTCTGTATCCGGTAAAACATTTTCATCCTACAATCCTGGTACCGGAGAAGTAAACGCTGTTGTTGCTGAAGCAAATGAGCAGGATGTAGACCTGGCAGTAAAAGCAGCTAGGCAAGCATTTGAATTTGGTCCATGGGCACAAATGGCACCGGGTGATAGAGGACGTTTATTATATAAAGCTGCCCAAGCCTTATGGGAAAAAGTTGATTTTCTAGCTGAAGTAGAGTCAAGGGATAATGGGTTACCAATTAATGAAACAAAATATATCGCAATGCCGGCCATGATTGATGTTCTAGAATTTTACGCTGGTTTAGCCAATAAGATTCAAGGTGAAACTCTATCATCTCCAGGCAATCGATTAAATTATACATTGAAAGAACCTTTAGGTGTTATTGGTGCGATTGTTCCATGGAATTTCCCATTAATGTTAACAATGTGGAAACTGGCACCTGCTTTAGCTGCAGGAAATACGATCGTAATTAAGCCAGCCGAGCAGACCCCAGTTAGTATTTTAGAAATGGTGAAAATTTTCCAAGAAGTTGGAATTCCTGATGGCGTTATTAATGTTGTTCCTGGGTATGGTCATATTGCTGGTGCAACCTTATCTTCACACCCTGGAGTTGATAAAATTGCCTTTACTGGTTCGACTTCAACTGGAAGATTAATCATGCAAGCAGCTAGTAAAAACTTAAAGCCAGTTAGCCTCGAATTGGGTGGTAAATCACCTAATATTGTATTTGATGATGCTGATATTGAAAACGCTGTCAATGGCTCAATGTTTGGAATTTATTTCGCACAAGGACAAGTGTGTGCCGCCGGCTCTAGATTATTTGTACAAGAAAGTGTGTATGACAAATTCATGGATGCTTTCGTTAAAAAGGCTCAAAACATTCGTGTTGGTAACCCACTAGATCCAACCACGCAAATGGGACCACAGGTTTCTATGGAGCAATTAAATCGGATTGAGCATTATGTTTCATCCGGTCTTGAAGAAGGGGCCAATCTTGTAATTGGCGGCAAACGAAATAAAGCAGCTGGTTCAGGCTATTATTTTACTCCTACCATTTTTGAAAACGTTACCAACGAAATGAAAATTGCGAGAGAAGAAATTTTTGGGCCCGTTCTTTCTGTAATTCGCTTTAAGGATGAAGAAGATGCTCTTCTTAAAGCTAACGATACTATTTATGGCTTAGCTTCAGGAGTTTGGACAAATGACATTAAACGTGCCCACCGTATGGCAAAAGGGTTAAAAGCGGGTACAGTCTATATCAATACATTCAGTATGCTGGATAGTGCGGCACCATTTGGTGGGACAAAACAAAGCGGTTTTGGTAGAGAGCTCGGAATCCAGGCGCTTGATATGTATACAGAAACAAAACATGTATGGGTTGATTTAGGTGGAGAGCATTTTAATTGGTATGGAGTTTAATTAGAAAAGCGGAAGCGACCATTCTGCGACGTAAAAACTGGAGCACGGTGACTGAGATATAGGAAACACGGCGAGCGGAGAGAGTCGATGTTGACTTATCGTAGGGAGGCTTGTGAAGTTTTCTAGTCGCTGGGAGCTGGAGCTAGACAATATATGAACATAATCCAAGGGAGGAATTAATATGAGCAAAGAAATCGATTGGGGTCAAGTCCTAGAATGGGATAAAAAGTATATTGTACGTACATTTAACACACAGGAAGAATATTCACCGGTACCGATTGCATCTACAGATGGGGATTACCTTATTTTACCTGATGGTACTAGATTATTAGATTGCTTTAACCAATTGTATTGTGTGAATGCAGGACAAAAGGTTGAAAAGATTAATGAAAAAATCAAAGATGCTCTTGATCGCTATGGCTTTTTACAGGATGCCTTTACAACGGATTATAAGGCGAAGGCAGCGAAAATGATAATTGAAGATGTGCTTGGTGATGAAAACTGGCCAGGTAAAGTGCGCTTTGTTTCCACAGGGAGTGAGGCGGTGGAAGCAGCTTTATTTATTGCTAGACTGTATAAAAATCGTCCACTTGTTATTAGTAGAGAATATGCATATCATGGCTGGACATCAGGCTCTTCCTCCGTTACTAGATTAAAAGGAAGCAGAAGTGGAATTACAGAGGATAAACCAAATACTGTTCCTAGGAATATCCCGGGTCAGCATAACGGGAAAGTGGCTATTGCACCTTCACCAAACTGTATTAGATGTTCTCTTGGCCATACATATGGCTCCTGTACGGATGAGAACGGTGAATTAGCTTGTGTAAAATACACTAGAAGAATGATAGAAAATCAAGGGGTAGAACAAGTAGCGGCCGTTATCACTGAGGTTACGCAAGGTGCCGGCTCTGTACATCCACCTGATGAATATATTCCTCAAATCCGAAAAATGACGCAAGACCTTGGTATTTTGTGGATAGCAGACGAAGTATTAACTGGCTTTGGTCGTACAGGTGAGTGGTTTGCCTATCAACATTATGGAGTAGAGCCAGATATCATTGCGATGGCTAAAGGGATCTCAAGTTCAGCCATTCCAGCTGGAGCAGTAGTTGTAAGTAAAGAGATTGCTAAATTTATGGATGAATATCGTTGGGAAACGGTATCTACATTCTCCGGACATCCGATCGCTATGGCAGCAGTTTGCGCAAATCTTGAATATATTATTGAGGAAAATTTAGTTGAAAAGGCGAAAGAAACAGGGGAATATTTCCGTGCAAAATTACTAGAATTACAGAAAAAGCATAAAATCGTAGGGAAGGTTGCTGGTAATGGTCTATTGTGGATCGTCGAGCTTGTAAAGGATGAAAAAATGACGCCATTTGTTGAAATTGACCGCAACTTTACACATGAATCAGACCCAAGCCTATTCCCTTCAAATATTATTAGGGAAAAAGCGTTAGAAAAAGGTGTCCTAATCGGCGGTGTAATGCCGAACACATTACGCATCGGTACATCACTCAATGTTTCACGGGAGGATATTGATAAGGCGGTTGATGCGCTTGATTATGCTTTAACATATTTAGAGAGTTTGGCATTACAAGAACAAAGCTAATTTTCAAATTTTTTTGGAAAGTTTCTCAACTTAATATAATTTAAATTCTGAAATATAATCCAATCTTTGTCATAGCACCTTATTACTTTCACCCTATTAAGCTTTTAAGGATGGAAAGCAGTAAGGTGCTAGTTGCTCATGGAAATGAAATCGTTTTCAAATAATAAGGGGGTTTCAGTTTATGAATAACCAATTAAAGAGGAGTATTGGTCTTTGGACAGCAGTGGCCTCTGCTGTTGGTATTGTAGTTGCTTCATCTGCTCTAGTCTCATTGGGTCAAGGCTTTGGTATTGCCGGTCATGGTTTCATCATCGCCATGGGCGCTGCTTTATTAGTTAATTTATTCGTAGCCTTTTCTTTTGCAGAGCTTTCTGGGATGATCCCCCGTGCTGGTGGAATTAACCACTATACGCTGCCAACAATGGGGCGATTTATTGGAATGATTTCAGTAATTAGCGGTTATGTCTTGGTTAATATGTTTGCCGGGAGTGCGGAAGCCAGTATAGCGGGAATTGTTATTCATGATGTATTTGCTCCCTCCGTTTCTCCAACGTTAATTTCAGTCATATTTGTGCTTGCACTTGCCTTAGTAAACATTAGAGGGATACAGTTTTTTAGCTGGGTTCAAATTGTATTTACAGCACTGATGATTGCCTCCATTGTTATTATTGGAATAATTGGTCACTTAGGGATTGGTACTGGGGAACCTTTGGAAACAACATTGGATTTTAATTCAATGGGTTGGGGGGTCCTTGGATTAGCAGCCTTAGCATTTTGGTTATTTGTCGGAATTGAGTTTGTTGCTCCGATGGCAGAGGAACTAAAGAAACCGAAGCTATATATTCCACTATCAATGATACTTGGATTGTTAATTATATTAATTGCTGATTATATCTTTGGAAGCGCTGCTATTAAATATGTTTCTTTAGATGCGTTAGCTGGCTCTGATTCCCCTCATGTTGAAGCATCATCAGCTATATTAGGAAG
>JAEWMK010000529.1 GCA_023457235.1 Bacillota bacterium | reverse complement strand
GAAAAAAGTTAATGTGACAGTGGAGGCCGGTAGACGATCTTATTCATACTCCTTTACGACAGCTAAGGAATGATTCCCGTTACCTTGTCTCAAACGCTAAATCGGGAATCATTGAACCTCTATGATTCCCAAAATCCTATCCCAAACACTAAATCGGGAATCATTGAACCTCTATGATTCCCATAATCCTATCTCAAATGCAAAAACAGGAATCATTGATCCGCTATGATTCCCATAATCCTATCCCAAACGCAAAATCGGGAATCATTGACCGCCTATGATTCCTACCATCTTGCCCCAAACACAAAATCGGGAACCATACACCCTCTATGATTCCCGGTCTACCCTCCCCACCACCATTAACGGGAATCCTCGGGTCCATCATATACTCCGCAACAGCAACCGCCTCAAAAGCGGAAACAAAATATCAGGTAAATCGTCGATAACAGGTACTAAAATACTGTATTTGCCGTAAATATTCTTAATTGTTTTTTGCTGACTTTCTGTTATTTCACCATTTGCTAAGAAAACGTTGATGATTTCAATTCCCTTCTTACGACCATCAACCACTGCCTCATGGGTATCGATGATTCCGTTCTCCACGTAATCAAAGGCGGCTGGTTCCCCATCCGAAAATACGAGTAGAAACTTTTGTTTTTCATGTCTTTGAAACAGCCTCTCACACATTAATCGAATAGCAAAGCCGTCGCGATTGTCTTCTTCAGGCTGAAGTTGCATGATTTTCGGCCCTGATTTCGAATCCCGATAATCCGCGAAATCGACCACTGTTTTGAAGCAATTTGGCTGCCTTACCTCAGTTGCATCACTGGAATCCTCCCAAAAGCCGACAATATTATGCGCAACCCCAACACCGGTAAGTGCTTCATGAAACAAAGTTATCCCGAGCTTAGTCTGGTCCATTTTGTCATGCATAGAAGCTGAGCAATCGACAAGCAGTGAAAATACAGCATCAATTTCAGGTGACGGCTGATTTTTCTTGTAAAATAACCGTGGATTTTCATCGGTAAAATAGCGAATCAGCTTTTTATTTAGTCTGCCAATGTGCAAGTCCTCTCGTGGGAGAATTTTTTTATGCTCCAATGTTTTTTGAATCATTTGCTTTAATTTTTTCTGAAAAGGCATGATAACCTTTTTTAAATCGTCGTATTGCTCTTTTTCCGCAATTGTTGTTTGTTCTAGCCGCACATGAATTGGAACGGCAAACTTATTTGCTTTCCCATATTTTTCGTCTTTAGCATCACCTGTCAAAACATCTACCTCATGGGTCTTTGCAGCCTCAGCTTCGGAAAAATCCTTATGTTTTGTTTTCTTAGATTTCCCCTGCACCACGGCCAATGCTTGGTCACCAGATTCCCCTTCCCTAACTCCTTCGCCGATTAAATCTGTCTGCGTTCCCTGTTCCAAATCAAATTTAAGAAAACTTTTCGTAGTATCCTCGGTCTCTTGATGCCAGGTCGGGAGTTTTTCTGAATGGACATCTTCATCGCCCTCTTTTTCCTTATCTAAAACATCATTATTTTTCAACGCATTGCGCCGCTTTATATCATCATATGTCAGTTCATCGCCCAACTTTTTATAAACACTTTCAGAAATATAAAAATAAAGGTTCAGCATATCGGTTTGGAGTACTTCCTCCAAAACTTCCACCACTGAGTATATGATCTTTGCAACATCCCCAGTTGATTTTGCATCAAATACTTTCGTTACCTCCGAGTGTACAAATGGAATAACTGGGTCAATGTCAGCATGGATGCTAGAATATTCAACTAATGGCGACTCTGCTGACAATAGTAGATAAATTAAATTGAACAAAGCATCAGTATAGACACTGCGAGTAATATTTACATTCAATTGACTAGTAAAATATCTTCGGAACACTTGTCTTCTAATCGCAAATACCTTTTTTGATCCTGGCCTTTTTTTTATAAAAATATCTTCAAGCCACAAATCTTCAAGCAAAACAAATAGCTGTCTTGTAAAACTTACGAGCGGACTACCATCAGATTTCTCGACCAGTCCTTTGGCAATTGTTTTGTCAAAATAATCAGTACTGCTCATCGTTGTCAAAAAAACATCGCTGAATAACCCAAATCTTTTTTCAAGTTGGGAGTAATCGTCCCAGAACCGGCTGATGATAATTTTGTTTTCATGCGGGTCATAGTAGGATTTGTAACCATATTCTACTTCTAACTGCTTACTTTTCGTTAATGTTCTGGCTACATCTGATAATTCCATAAACAAAAAGGAATCTACTTTATCTTCATTGAATTTAATAAAACTCATCACTAATCCTCACTCAAACAGTGTTTCAGCAATATTTCTTATCGCTGCTTTTTCGCGGTCATCATCAAGTTTTTCAATGATCCCCCTTTGAATCGCTCGAAGCGGAGGCATATACTTAGCTAAATCGCAGGTGTCTAACAAAGCCCGAATCGATGCCGCTTCCTCTGAAATTTGGCCATTTTTCACCTGCGTAATCAGGTCCGCTGAGAAAGTTACAAACCGATCGACCAATCGTTCATCCTTTAATTGGGATTGTTCTAGTAAAACCTGCTTCAAAAAATCCCCTTGGATGTAAGGTACTTCTAAAACGACAAAACGATTTTTCAATGCTTCATTTAATGGAACGGTGCCAACATACCCTTCATTAATAGCGGCAATTACGGTAAAATCATTCGCAGCCTTAACAATTTCACCTGTAAACGGATTTGTAATCATTCTTCTATAATCAAGAACGCCATTTAAAATCGGCAATGTTTCCGGTGTGGCCATATTGATTTCATCTATATATAATAGATGCCCCTTTTTCATCGCTTTGATGACTGGGCCTTCAACAAATTCAATCGATGTTTTTCCATCTTCATTAGCAATTGTTTTAAACCCAAGCATGCTCTCAGCATCTAAATCAACGGAACAATTAATGCTGTGCATGGGCTGGGAAAATAGTGCTGATAGTGTTTCCGCTAGCTTCGTTTTTCCTGAACCAGTTGGGCCTTTTAATAAAATATTTTTACGCAGTGCTAAAGCAATGACGGCATCATGAATAATACTTTCGTCAGCAGGCTTATAGCCGCCCTTCCCAACTAAATACCCAAATTCTTCGGTTTGAGTTTGCCTAATATTCTTTACGATCGCCCCAATATCAGGAGGCAACTGAAGTGACTCAAGATTCATATATTAATAATCCTTTCTTCAAATGATTTGTATAAGTAGCTTCTCCCAAAACAAAAAAGCCAACACATGGTTGACTCTATTTGTTTATGCTATTCCCTATTATCTACTTATTTAATCCTATTTCAGCCTGGTTTATTTTCAACCACACCTCTTCATTAATATTTTTCCAAATTATAATCACACAAAAGATCGCTATCAAATTTATGATTGGTATAACGATGATTGCCGGGCCGACTTCTGTTCCAAGTATGGACATTCCAATTATTTTTGCACTGAGCGCTGTCATTAATAAGGCTAAAAAATGCATATAGACTGAGACTAGCAAGTATCCTAGTGGTCTATCCTTCAACAACAAAACTCCCGCTACAAACGCAATTGGCAATAATAGTGCTAAATCTACTGCTTGCACAACTAGCGTTGTATAATGTTCAACCTGTAATGGAATGCTGCCGTTCAAAAGTGGCGGTGCAACTACACCTAACCATAGTAATCCCATAATTGTAGAGGTGGAAATCAAAAATCCGGCCACACCCTTTACTGCTCGACTCATATTAAAATATGAATGCAACCGTTTTAGATCAAAAGAAAACAATGTAGCAGCTAATGCAAAAAAACTGATCGAAGTTAAAATGACATATATAAGAAAAAAGCTATTATACATAACCATTAACATATAAAGAAGGTAAGTGACTAAGAAATACCCTAGCGTCCCGGCAAGCAATATTCTACTCCGAAGTGATCCTTTTCTACTGAAATAAAGAGCCAATAATAGGATCGGAACAGCGATAAATAATGTTACCAGATCTTGTGCTATCCCTTGTGGGGCAACCTCTAGAGACATATGCTGATAAATTCCTTTACCATAAATCATAACAGTCTCTCCACGGATTGTTTCATATTCATATGGGCCTGGACCTTCGGAGGAAAATATACCAGCTATTGTGGCAGCCATTGATAGGACAACAATTAAGAAAACAAGAATGGTTATGGTCCCTTTTATTTTCATTACTTTATCCCCCCTAAAGGAGTTATATATCGCAAAGAATTTCCGCGTTATATTGTCTTGCAAATTCTTTAATTAAATCAACATCTAGCTTTGAAATATCATCAGTTTCACCGCTTACCTTTTTAACAATCATTTTTTCTAGAAAATTCATTTTGGAAAAAATAAATTCTCCCCCAAACAAGCCACTTGTTAAGGCTATGTCTCTTAACTCCTTTGGAAATGCATGTTCAAATTATTCTACCGCTTCCTCCCCTTCCCGCATACAACAGAGGAAAAGCCCGATTTTCTTTGAAGCTAACATATCAATATTTTTAGAAATAAATTTTTTCTCTTTTCGAGAAACTAAACCGCCGTGAATCGAAGCGCCAATTATAATACCGTCATAACAGGTTAAATCTGGATGTGCATTCAAGTTAAAATCTAGAATTTCTACATCCCCTTCTAAGAAGTCACATAAAATCCGTGCAGCCTTTTCTGTAGTCCCATGAGAAGAAGCAAAAACAATTAAAATCTTCATTTAAATTCTCCTCTCACACATTAATAACAAATGCAATATTACTTACTTCTATTTTACTACTGACGTTTTCCATATTCTGTTGCTTTTTATGTAAAAAATTGAATGAATTATGAATTTTACTAAGGATCGCAAAACTCATTAAATAAAAAAGACAACATTATTAAATAGTTGTCTTGTTCATTTTCCTATATGTTTTTCTTATTTAATCGTAATAATGGCCTTGCTATTATCGGCGCAATAATCGCCGAAAGAACAGCTTCCGCTATACCGTTTGTAACAAGTATGTATAAAATCGCTGGTAAGACTTCACTCACATCCATATCCATCGCATTTGCATAGGGTTCTTTATAAAATAGATAGGTTAAACCAAGCACTAATATAGTATTAGTCATAGACCCTAATAATGCTGCAATCCGCATCGACCAAGCAGACCCTTGCTTCGTTTTCGAAAAGCGTGCAAAAACATATCCAGCAACGACACCAATTAAAATTCTTGGGACGACGGATATTAATGGATTCGTAAAGATTAGCGGAGCTAATGGGCTAGTTGGGGCTATAAACGCCCTTATGAATGTGATCAAACCCCAAATGCCGCCAACGATTGCTCCGTTTTTTGGACCAAAAACAAAGGCGGCTACAATTACTGTAATTGGAATAATCGTCAAACTAAGCGGACCAACTGGTATGTAGCCAAGAAAAGGAATAAACGTTTGAATTATTACAATTGCAGTAAGCACACCTAGTATGGCAAGTCTAAATGTTTTATTTTCATTTTGAGGACTCATCGGAATCTCCTGTCTTAATTTGTCTTTTAAGATTGCTAGTACTATTTCGATTATACAAAAAAGATGCCCAAAAGCTAAACTTTTTTGGGCATCTTTGGGAACCTTTTTTATTTTTATCGATTTAACAAGCTTCCTACATAACGTAATAGCTCATTCGCAGATGTGGAATTATAGCCATATTCATCAATAAGTGTTGCCACAACCTCATTGATTTTCTTTAGCTGCTGTTCATCCGGTGTCTTGGAGGAAGTTGTGATTTTAACAATATCCTTCAGGTCAGCAAATAGCTTTTTCTGAATGGCTTCACGTAATCTTTCATGTGAATTATAATCAAAGCGCTTTCCTTTACGAGCGTAGGCTGAAATTCTAATTAGAATTTCTTCACGGAATGCTTTTTTCGCATTTTCAGAGATTCCAATTTGCTCTTCAATCGAACGCATTAATTTTTCATCCGGATTCATTTCTTCACCTGTTAATGGGTCGCGGAGCTTATTCTTATTGCAAAATGCTTCGACATTATCAAGGTAATTATCCATCAATGTTTTTGCTGATTCCTCATAAGAATAAACGAATGCTTTTTGTACTTCCTTCTTGGCGATTTCGTCATATTCTCTGCGGGCAACAGAAATGAAATTCATGAATCGTTCCCGATCTTCATTAGAAATGGAAGCATGCTGGTCTAAACCATCCTTCAATGATCGCAATACATCGAGAGCATTAATCGATGGTGAATCCTTACGAATGATGGCTGAAGAGATCCGGTTAATGACATAGCGCGGATCAATTCCTTTCATTCCTTCATCCATATGTTCTCTTCTCATTTCCTCTACATCAACATCATTAAAACCTTCAAGAATTTCTCCATCATATAGCCTCATCTTCTTCACAAGGTCGACTCCCGCTTTTTTAGAATCTTTTAAACGGGTTAAAATTGTGAACATAGCCGCAACTTTTAACGTGTGCGGTGCGATGTGAACATGGGCCATTTCACTTTCATTGATCATCTTCTCATAAATCCGTTCTTCCTCACTATAGCTTAAGTTGTAAGGAATAGGCATAACGATGATCCGAGAGTGCAATGCTTCATTTTTCTTATTGGAGATAAATGATCGATACTCCGCTTCATTCGTATGGGCGATGATCAATTCATCCGCACTAATCAGGGCAAAGCGACCGGCTTTAAAATTCCCTTCTTGTGTTAAGGAAAGCAAATGCCATAGGAATTTTTCATCACACTTCAGCATTTCCTGGAATTCCATCATTCCACGGTTTGCTTTATTTAATTCGCCGTCAAAGCGGTAGGCACGAGGGTCAGATTCAGAGCCGAATTCGGCAATGGTTGAAAAGTCGATACTTCCCGTTAAATCAGCAATATCCTGTGATTTTGGATCGGATGGGCTAAATGTTCCAATCCCAACCCGCTTATTTTCCGAGAAGAAGATTCTTTCGACAATAACATCCTCAATGCGGCCGCCATATTCTTCCTCTAGCCTCATCATATTTAATGGTGACAGATTTCCTTCTATCCTAATACCGTATTCCTTGTAAAAATCTTCGCGAAGATTGGGCGGAATCATATGGAGGGGATCTTCATGCATTGGACAACCCTTGATTGCATAAACAGCACCTTTGTCAGTTCGTGAATACGCCTCTAAGCCTCTTTTCAGCATTGTAACAAGTGTAGATTTACCACCACTAACAGGTCCCATTAATAATAAAATACGTTTCTTTACATCAAGCCTTTTCGCTGCAGGATGAAAGTATTCCTCTACTAACCGCTCAATGGCATCATCAATCCCAAACATTTGATTACGGAAAAATGAATATTTTTTTTCTCCGTCAATTTCCTCGACTCCAGCATCTTTAATCATATTATATACTCGAGAATGAGCTGTTTGCGCCACATACGGTCTTTCTTTCACAATGTCCAAATATTCAGCGAAGGTACCTTCCCACGCCAAGCGTTCCTCTTCCTCACGGTGCATTTGAATCTTTTTTAAGATGTCCATAAGTACCTCCCTCTAAGTTGAGATTCAATTTAGTGGTTTATATCACTTTATGCTGTATTGTTACTTAACATGTCTTTTATTCTTAAACAACTATTTAAAATAAAAAGAATGCTTACTACAGCCTATGCATATATAGGCCATTGCGCCATTGATTTCTGCCGTAGAATAATAAAAATAAAATACACCTTGGTGTATTTATGCCCAGATTTTTTCGAGCTTGCTCGAAAAACTTCCTTTGAAAATCTGAGGCATCCGCCGGAGGCTTTAACTTTATTAAGCGGAAGTGAATCCACTTCTGCTTAATAAAGTTAAATTTTCTTCATACTTTTCATTCACAGTTGGGACAAGTTGGGCTATAATAAAACTATATTGTGTCTTAAGGAACTCTTACATAAGGAGGAATTTCCATGGGTTTTATTTTAATAATGGTCGTTATCCTTGCATTCTTAACAGCTATCTTCACTTCTGGATACAATGATAAGCCAAACCAAAATTAATGAGAAAAGCGGAAGCGCCTTGCTCATCGCCGTACAAACTGGAGGGTACAACGACAGCGATAAAGGAAACTTGAATTGCGTTAGCAATTCTTAGTTGCCCTTATCGTAGGGAGGAGACCTGAAGTTTGCTAGGCGATAGGCGCTGGAGCTAGACAAGATGTAGAAAAAATGACCTTAGTAAAGGAACTGCTCCTAACTAAGGTCATTTTTTATGCTAAACCAGGGTAATTTTGTTGTCTTAGTGCTTCATATACTATGATCGCGGCCGTATTCGATAAATTAAGCGATCTAACATTTTCAGTCATAGGCAGGCGTAAACATGCTTCTGGATACTCGGTGATTAGGTCCTTAGGCAATCCCGTAGTTTCTTTCCCGAAAATAAAATATATTTCTTCCTCTATATTGCTTAAATCAAAATCTGTATATTTGTTTTCTCCAAATTTCGTTATGAAATAATATTTGCCACCTTTGGTTTGTTCAAAAAAAACATCCAATGAATCATAATTATGAATTTTTACAAACTCCCAATAATCCAGACCGGCTCTTTTTAAAACTTTATCTTCAGTGGAAAATCCAAGTGGATGGATTAAGTGCAATGGTGTATTTGTAGCTGCACAAGTTCTCGCTATATTCCCTGTATTAGCTGGAATTTCTGGTTGATATAGTACGACATGTATACCCATACTTTCACCCTCTAGTTCCTAAAAAATTGAATTCAGCCATTATATTATAGCATACATCTATTTTCTATCCAGAATATGAAAAAACTTGTATTTAATATTTGGGGTATAAGCAGTGGAATCTTCATAAGCCCAGTAGCGCATCCGACTATTATAGGTATGGGCATTCACTAGTGGCTCATTATTTACATCCTTGGCTACAACAATAGTGTTATGATTCCATCTCCCGTCACCTTCAAAATCATAACAGATGACATCACCAATATTTAAGTGACTCGCAGAAGGAACCTCTTGTGCTAAGATTCCTTCTTTCGCACCACTTAAATGCCATCGAAATGAATTAGCAACCGTCCAGCTAAAACTCCACGACTTACCGTTATACCACCATCCTTTATTTCGGTTTCCAAATCCCGTCATCGGAACCCCACCCTCGTGTACGCATTGCGAAATAAAGTTTGTACAATCATCTTTAAATTGTTTATATTTCGGATTATAGCTATTCCACCATCTTTCGGCATATTGCACAGCTGCTCTTCGGTCATAATAATAGCTTTGCCTTAGGATGTCCTCGGAATGTTTATAATCTTCATGCCTGATCGGTCCCTCTGTTTCCTCAATGGCAGTCGGTTCTTTCTTGATTGTGGAATCCATAATAATTTGGTTATTTTTAATGATTGCTTGTCTCTGTTCAATATTTTCTTCTATATAAAATTTATCTTTCGGCTGCTTAACCAAATACTGATGATGAAGTACATAATCTATATAGCGGACATCATCGATATTTTTTTCATTAGTAATTTGAGCATTGGTTGTTGCTTTCACAATTTGGGATT
This sequence comes from Bacillota bacterium, assembly GCA_023457235.1. Lineage (GTDB taxonomy): Bacteria > Bacillota > Bacilli > Bacillales > Bacillaceae_J > Schinkia. The sequence continues at coordinate 9,029 of JAEWMK010000529.1, read as the reverse complement.
TTCGTTTTTTATATTGATTTGTTGTTTTTTCTATTAATATCTGGTCCTCTTCGTTAACTTGAAGGGTGTTTCTATAACCCACTTTGTTCCCAATTAACATATTGAGCCGCTGATTTACAAGCTGTTCTAGTTCCTCTAACCATGATGCCATATTTTCTCATCCTTTCTTCAGGAGGACATTCATGGTTATATGTATATGTATTAAAAAAGAATAAAGTGCCTATATGGGCTATAGGCACTTCATCTTTTCTAATTCTAACAGTTTTATTTTTTTATCAAGACCACCAGTAAAGCCCCCTAGTTTTCCGTTAGTATTAATAACACGGTGACACGGAATAATGATAGGTACCGGATTCTGCCCAATGGCGGTACCAATTGCCCGGACTGCTTTCGGTGCTGCGATTGCTTCGGCAATGTCTTTATATGATTTTGTCGTACCGTATTCAATATTTAAAAGTTCATTCCAAACTTTCTTTTGGAATGGTGTTCCGTGCAGCTCGATTGGTAAGTCAAAATTCTTTTGGTGATTTCCTTTAAAATAGTCGTCCAACGCTTGTACTACCGGAAGAAGTTCTTCGTCACTAAATTTTAACTCGCCATCTTGCATGTGCTTTTCAAGCCAAGCTGTTAGCTTGTCCTGTACGTCCCCGATTGAACCGAATTCAATATTGCATAAACCGTTTTCCTTTGTCCCGATAATCGTTAACGGACCAATAGGACTTTCCATTTCTGAATAAAAAATTAGCCGTGCCATCATCATCATGACCTTTCAATTGAAGTTTCTAATAATTTTAGACCCTTATCAATCTCATGTAAAACATCTTCATCCGTCTCTTTTTCCTTAGCGTGCTCCAATATGGCCTTGCCTTCAGGAACTCCGATTTTTCCAATAGCCCAAGCAGCTGTACCTCTTAAAACTGGACGTGTATCTTCAGACAAAACCTTAGCAAGATCGTTAATCGCAGTTTCATCTTTATAGTGGGCTAAGCCAATAATCGCATTTCTTTGAATCGGCTTCTTCCCTCTCCATGATCCGGCAAGAGGGCCAAACTTTTCTTTAAACTCTTTGTTGCTGATAAAAAGAAGTGATTTTAACTTGGGCTTGACAACCTCTGGATCCGGATCCATCTCAACATGGAAGTCGAAATCTTTCCCCTTATTATGAGGACAAACCATTTGGCATGTATCGCAGCCATATACACGATTTCCGATCTTGTCCCGATATTCATCCTCTATAAATCCTTTTGTTTGTGTTAAAAACCCAATACATTTCGTTGCATTAATCTGTCCCCCCTGCACCAATGCACCTGTAGGACAAGCTTCCAAACACTTCGTACATGTGCCGCACATATCTTCAATCGGTTGATCGGATGGGAATGGAATGGTTGTGATCATTTCACCTAAGTAAACATAGGAACCAAACTCCGGCGTAATAACCGCACAATTTTTTCCACTCCAACCTATTCCTGCTCTTTCAGCAACGGCTCGATCGGATAACTCGCCGGTATCCACCATTGATTTAATTTTAGCATCAGGGATTTTTTCTAAAATAAACTCTTCTAATTTATTTAAACGATCTCGTAATATATGATGATAATCTGTCCCCCATGAGGCACGGCAAAAAAGTCCACGACGTTCTTCTCGTGTACTTCGCGGTGCATTTTTCAGTTTCGAGGGATAGGCAAGTGCTATCGAAATGATAGATCGTGCACCTGACAAAAGGAGTTCAGGATTGGTTCTCTTTTCGATATCACTCTCTTCGAAACCTGATTGGTAATTTAATTTTTGTTGAGTATATAAGCGTTGTTTCAATTCTACAAATGGATCAGCACTTGTAAAACCGATTTTATCTATTCCAATTTCTTTGCTATAGGCAATGATTTCATCTTTTAATTTTACAAAATCCATTTTTTCATTTCACCTCTTCCAAATGGAAGTATTAAAAAACGCAATGCCTCGTTTATCTATGAAACGAAACACTGCGTTGATAACAATTTTCAAGAATTTATTGCTCGATGTTTCACATTATATCATCGAGTTATCGTTCAATCAATAGTTTTATTGTAAAAAAAATGTCGAATTTTTTCGGTTAATTATATTGACAAAGTTAAAATTATATTATGCATAAATCTATTTCCCGGTCTTATTATAAATTCTATACTCCAATTTTCCTTCTTCTTTTGCCTCGTACAATGCCGTATCCGCATATTTAACTAAAAGGCTTTTATCGATTGCATGATCCGGATAAAAGGAAACTCCTATCCCTACTCCAAGTTTCAATTCATGCTCATTAATATAAAATGGTGCTTCAAAAGATTCCAATACACGATTTGCAATATCCTCTGCCATCTCATTGGAGTCTATATTTGCTATAATAATTCCAATTTCATCGCCGCCGAACCTTGCCACCGTATCACCTTGTCTAACGCTACCTTTTATCCGAAAAGCCATTTCTTTAATAGCCATATCTCCCGCATCATGTCCGAAATTATCATTTATTTTCTTTATGTTATACCCATCCAGCATCATGACTGCAATCTTCTTGTCTGTTCGAGCCGCCTGTTTGATAGCTTCACTTAATCTATTCTCAAATGTACGTCGATTCGGCAACCCTGTTAAATAATCATAAAAAGCCATGTTGGCCAACTCAATACGATGTCTTTCCCGCTCCGTTACATCTCTTACAATAGCTAAGATGTATTGGCAGTTTCCTTCTTTATTAAAAATAGGATTTAATGAAGTCTCGCCAATAAATTCACGATTTGAGGGAAATAGGTTTGATTCAAATTCCAAAGGCATTCCAGTTGTTGCAACCTCGTTGTACTTACTAATTAAAACTGTAGACATTTCTTTCGGTAAAACACATTCCATTTCTTTACCAATAATATCTTGTTTTATATCCATAACTTCGTATGCCGATTTATTCAAAAACAAATAGCGAAAAGATTGATCTCTAACTTCCATAATGAATACTAAATCTTTGATCAAATCGAAGATTCTTGCAAAGGATTTAGCATCTTGTCCTATAATTTTCAAAAAACCGTCCATACAAATCTACCTTCCTAAGTAAACAATACAGCTTTGGTATTAATATGGTTGACATAAGTTATTATTTTAAAACATGAAAACGGGCACGAAGTTAATCGTGCCCGTACTTTTTATTTCAATATTAATTTCCATTTGAGGCTGTTGGTAGTTCTTTTCTTTCTTCAACTGGAACAGTTGCCTCTATCATTGCATTTTCTAAAGCTAAGGTGTACTTTTGTAATTCCTTTTCACTCCAGCCAAATTCGTCTTTCATATATTGAATGACCTTGTGGCTCCATTGTTTTACCATCTTGATATCAAAAAGAATGGCGCCAGTGCGGCGGTTGAAAAAGTCAATTGGTGTGACAATCATTTCGTTTTCGATGGCATAGACAAGTTTAGCGAATAGAGGAAGCGGTAAACCATATTTTAACGCATCCATCTTCTTACTTTTCAGTAGTTCAAATACGGCTGAAACGTTAGAACCATATCGTCTTGCAAGGTCATGGGCTTCTTCTTTTGTTAAGCCAATTGCTACACCAGCTTCTACTTGTGAATTAACAAAAGCTTCAAATTTACTTGATCCGCCTAAGTCGCCGCCAGAGATTGGCATATGTTTTGTGTTACATGCTTTGAAATTACGACCTTCACTTGCTTGGAACTTTTTAGCTAATAGGTCAACAATGGTTTCCGCCATTTTCCGGTAGCCTGTTAATTTTCCTCCGGCAATTGTTATTAGTCCTGATTGAGATTCCCATATCTCATCCTTACGAGAAATTTCGGAAGCATTTTTCCCTTCCTCATAAATTAGTGGACGAACACCAGCCCAGCTTGATTCAATATCTTTTTCAGTAATCTTTACATCCGGGAACATGTAGTGAATCGCATTGATAATATAGCGGCGATCACTTACAGTCACATTTGGATTAGCTTTATCCTGATCATAAAATGTATCCGTTGTTCCAACATAGGCTTTGCCCTCACGTGGAATCGCAAATACCATTCGTCCATCTGGTGTGTCAAAATAGACAGCTTGCTTTAACGGGAACTTGGATTGGTCGATAACAAGATGTACACCCTTTGTTAATTGAAGCACTTTTCCATTTTTAGATTTGTCAAGATCACGAATTTCATCAACCCAAGGCCCTGATGCATTAACAACCAATTTTGCACGAATTTCATATTGTTCACCTGTTAACTGGTCTTCGACTAAAGCACCGACAACTTTCCCGTTTTCATAACTTAGCTTGATTACTTTGGTATAGTTACAAGCAACGGCTCCTTTTTCATGAGCTGCCTTCATGACTTCAATCGTAAGCCTTGCATCATCGGTACGGTATTCCACATAGTAACCGCCGCCTTTAAGGCCAGTTTTCTTCACAAGCGGCTCTTTAGTTAGCGTATTTTCAGCGGATAACATAGAGCGTCGTTCACTTTTCTTTACACCAGCTAAATAATCATACACTTGTAATCCAATTGATGTACTGAATTTTCCAAACGTACCTCCTTTATGAATCGGAAGCAACATCCACTCAGGTGTTGTTACATGTGGTCCGTTTTCGTAAACAATGGCTCTTTCCTTCCCAACTTCAGCTACCATTTTTACTTCGAATTGTTTTAAATAACGAAGTCCGCCATGAACTAATTTTGTTGAACGGCTTGATGTACCTGCTGCAAAATCCTGCATTTCAACAAGTGATGTTTTCATTCCACGAGTTTGGGCATCTAAGGCGATTCCCGCACCAGTAATCCCACCGCCAATAACTAAAATATCATATGTTTCACTTTTTAATTGACCGATCATTTCTTTTCTGTTTAAAGCTGAAAATTTCATAACAAAGTCCTCCCTTTGCATTTTGTATATAAAAAGAGAGACCACAAAGACACTATCCCCAAAAGATAATGCTTTGTGGTCTCTCCAATTCTCCAACCAGTTTTATTAACTTGATATTATTTTACCATAACACGCTTGACTTATGCTATAGAAAAAATTTACTTAAATGCCATTGTAGCTTGGATCGCCTTTTTCCAGCCATTGTATAACCCTGTACGACGATCTTCATCCATTTTTGGAACAAACTTTTTATCTATCGCCCATTGTGTTGAAATCTCATCCGAGCTTTCCCAAAATCCAACTGCAAGACCTGCTAAATACGCAGCCCCAAGTGCCGTTGTTTCATTTATCGTTGGTCTCTCTACCGGAACATTCAGAATATCACTTTGGAATTCCATCAAGAAATTATTCTTAACAGCCCCACCGTCAACCCGTAATGTTTTCAGTTCTATACCAGAATCGGCCTCCATTGCCGATAACACATCCTTGGTTTGATATGCTAGAGACTCAAGTGTAGCGCGAATAAAATGTTCTTTTGAAGTACCACGTGTTAGACCAAAAACGGCACCACGGACATCACTATCCCAATATGGAGTGCCAAGTCCTACAAAGGCTGGTACAACATAGACACCATCTGTAGAAGGGACTCTCGCTGCGTATTCTTCGCTATCTTTTGCATCTTTTAACATTCGCAGGCCATCTCTAAGCCATTGAATCGCCGACCCAGCAACAAAGATGCTGCCTTCTAGCGCATAGTTAACCTTGCCATCGATTCCCCAAGCAATCGTTGTTAGTAAACCATTTTCGGAACGCACGGCCTTTTCCCCAGTATTCATCAGCATAAAGCAGCCTGTGCCATATGTGTTTTTAGCCATCCCTTCACCAAAACAAGCCTGGCCAAACAACGCTGCCTGTTGGTCTCCAGCTACTCCTGCAATTGGTACTTGTTTACCAAAGAAGTGATAATCAATCGTGTTAGCATAAATTTCAGAGGAAGGACGAACTTCCGGCAACATTGATTTTGGTACGCCTAAAATTTCTAAAAGCTCGTCATCCCATTTTAGTTCATGAATATTATACATTAACGTCCTTGATGCGTTGGAATAATCTGTGACATGGGCTCTTCCACCAGAAAGCCTCCAAATTAACCATGTATCCACTGTGCCGAATAACAATTTCCCTTGTTCAGCCTTCTCGCGGGCACCTTCGACATTTTCTAGGATCCATTTTACTTTGGTCCCTGAAAAATAAGGATCAAGAAGCAATCCTGTCTTTTCGCGAAATAGTTCATTATATCCTTTTTCTTTAAGCTCATCACAAATTTCACTAGTTTGACGAGATTGCCATACGATTGCATTGTATACAGGCACTCCTGTTTCCTTATCCCAAACAACCGTTGTCTCCCGTTGGTTTGTGATACCAATCCCAGCAATTTGCTCGGCCTTTATACCAGAATCAGACAACACCTCAGCAATTACTGATAAAACAGAACCCCATATTTCATTGGCATTATGTTCGACCCAACCTGCCTTCGGAAAATATTGTGTAAATTCTTTTTGGGCAACATGAACGATTTCACCTTTTTTATTAAAAAGAATGGCGCGTGAACTTGTAGTACCCTGATCTAAAGATAAAATATATTTTTCCATTCTGATCTCTCCCCATGAAGATTTTATCTAAGCAACCCTTTTGACTCCATCCACTGTCTGAGATGTTTTTGGGCTAAAAGAATAAGCAAGTATTAGAGCCACAATATTTATAATAACGACGCCCCATAGTGTTCCTGTCATTTCCCCAAGAAAAGCAGCTTTATAAAATACCGCTCCTAAAGATCCGCCTAAAAATGGTCCCACAACCGGTATCCATGAATAACCCCAATTCGAGCTGCCCTTACCGGGGATCGGTAACAAGAAATGGGCAATACGTGGTCCAAGGTCACGAGCAGGGTTAATGGCATAGCCCGTCGTTCCACCTAAAGACATACCAATTACTACGATTAATAGACCAACTGCTAATGGATTTAAACCTTCTGTAAACTGATTTGCTCCTATAAATAGTAACCCAAGTACAAGGATAAATGTACCGATAATTTCACTTAATAAATTAGAAAATGTATGTGGTATCGCTGGTGATGTCGCAAAAACTCCAAGCTTTGTTCCCGGATCCTCGGTAACTGCCCAATGCGGTAAATATTGCAAATAAACAATGGCAGCACCTAACATCGCTCCAATCATTTGTGCCATAATATATCCTGGAACCTGCGCCCATGGAAAACTACCATTAATCGCAAGCGCTATTGTCACCGCCGGATTTAAGTGTGCACCACTGATCGAACCAACTGCAAATACACCCATCGTTACAGCAAGTCCCCATGCAAGAGTCGTTACAATCCACCCGGCATTTTGTGCATAAGACTTTTTCAGTGAAGATCCTGCTCCAATCCCTGCTCCAAAAATAATCAAGATCATTGTTCCAATCATTTCTCCGATAAAAGGTGTCATAGTGTATCCCCTTTCTTAATTAAGAACATTAACAGGCTGTTGGCGAAAAAACAAAAAGAGACCACAACAGATAACCATTTAAATCCGGTTTCTGTGTGATCTCCATTTCTCCGTCACAAATTATTAACTTACTTATATAATAAAATCTCTTGAAAACGTTGTCAACTAAAAAATTTATACTTAACTTACATATTATTCCTAAACTCTTCCCAAAGTTCTCGCTTAGATGTCGTAATTGCCGTTGCACCCGCTTCAAGTGCATTACGAACATCTTCGTTTGTGCGAATTAATCCACCCGCAAAAATGGGAACGTTAACCCTCTCTTTCACTTCTTTTATCATTTGCGGCATCGCACCCGGTAGAACCTCAATATAATCAGGTTGAGTTTTTTCTATCAGTTGATAACTTTTCTCAATGGCGTGGGAATCAATAAGAAATATTCTTTGTACAGCTATCACTTTCTTTTGTTTCGCTTTTAAGATCACACTTGATTTTGTAGAAATTAACCCAAAAGGTTTATATTCCTGACAAATATACTCTGTTCCGTAATCATCATTTTTAAGTCCATGGATTAAGTCAACATGATAGATCATCTTTTTCCCATGTTCTTTTGCAAGCATATAAACATTTTTCAATTGACTAATATGCACATCAAGAAACACACCGATTTCATACGGACTTTTTAAAAAACGCTCGAATTCCTTCATGTTTGTTGATGCAGGTAGTATTTTCTGGTTCATTTATTTGTTTTCCTTTCTTATTATCGCTCACTCAACCACATGATCTGGTCTTTGATTAGTAACACCCTTAATAAGATTGTCAGCTGCTAATTCTGCCATTCTCAGTCTTGTTTTTATACTTGCACTGCCAATGTGAGGCAACGCTACAACATTTGGTAAGGTTAATAACGGATGGTCTAATTGCACCGGCTCTGTTTCAAAGACATCTATACCTGCTGCCCAGATTTTATTATTTTTCAGAGCATTATATAGGGCATCCTCATTGACGATACCACCTCTGGCCGTATTAATTAATACAGCTGTTGGTTTCATAAGCGATAGTTCCCGTTCTGAAATTAAGTCCACTGTTTCTTTTGAAAATGGCGTCATAATAACAACGAAATCTGATTGCTGTAAAAGCCGGTCAAGTTCAACATATTCAACTCCAAGCATATCCTCAACTTCCGGCTTTCGATTTCGATTATGATATAAAACCTTCATATCAAAGCCTTGCGCTCGTTTAGCAACCGCTTCCCCAATTCTTCCCATTCCTACAATTCCGATTGTAGCTCCAAAGATGTCTTGACCGGTAAGCTGCATAGGTGACCAGGTTTTCCATTCACCATTCCGCAAATAATTCGATGCTTCTATTAATCTTCTTGATGTGGCCATTAATAGGGCAAATGTTAAATCAGCCGTTGTCTCTGTTAAAACACCCGGTGTATTCGTTACGATAATCCCTCTCTGTTTCGCAGCCTCAATATCGATATTGTTATAGCCCACTGCCATATTGCTAACGACCTTAAGGTTTTGAGCTTTTTCTAGAACTTCTTCATCAATTGTTTCAGTTAAAAGACAGAACAAACCATCGATATCTTGAATTTTAGTTAAAAGGAGCTCCCGTGGGATTGGTGTGTCCTCCTGAGCCCACATTTCAACTAAACAAAC
>JAEWMK010000528.1 GCA_023457235.1 Bacillota bacterium | reverse complement strand
GGGCTATGCTTGCGGGTTTCATTATCGGGATGGGGTGGGCTACGGAATCATACCAATTTTACACACTTTTTGTGTTGATTCTTATATTGCGTGTGATGTCCTATCAGTTCGGCTGGTGCTTGCCAACTAGAACTTCTAAAAGTTTTCAAGGAAACTAAATAATTTATTCCTAGAATCACGCCCTACTTGTGATAAAGTTAAATTCATAGGGGGAGTGAATATGGATATGATCATAAAAAAGGTATTTGTCGGGTTGCCGCAAAAAGTCGGCGTAAAAGACGCGGAAAACCCGATGGAACGGGAATGGGAGAGCGGCATTTTTAAACAACCAATCCAAGGTCCTGTTTTGCTAACCAAAACGGGTTTATTAGGTGATGGACAAGCTGATAGGGAAAACCACGGAGGACCTGAAAAGGCAGTTTTTGTCTATCCTTTTGAACACTATGAAAACTGGCAAAAGGAATTAAATATAACAGAAATCGGACCTGGCGCTATGGGTGAAAATTTTTTGTTAGAAAATGTAAAGGAAGAAATGGTTTGCATTGGGGATACGTTCCAAATCGGGGATGCGATTGTTCAAGTATCCCAGCCTAGGCAGCCGTGCTGGAAGCCGGCCCGTCGTTTTAAAATAAAAAACTTAGCTTTATTAATTCAAAGATCAGGAAGAACCGGGTGGTACTTTAGAGTTTTAAAAGAGGGGAATATCGAGGTGGGCCAAAAGCTTACCCTAATTGAAAGACCATACCCTAAATGGACAATTTCCAAGTGCAACGAGATCATGCATGGTACTTCGCCAAATCCAGAAGAGGTACGTGAACTTGCTCAATGCGAATTGCTTGCACAAAATTGGAAAAGCACACTACATAAGCGGATAGCAACGGGAGAAGCCCCAGATATACGAAAAAGAGTGATAGGTCCGAATGAATAATTGGTGGGAATTTCAAACTTGATTTATTTTCAAACGATTGTATAATGTAAATGAATGTTTTCTAGGGTTCCGCAGTCAGTTGGCTGGTCTGGACCGAGAGAAAACTCACAGCCTGCGCTGTGCCACGGAGGGATAAAAGCCCGGGAGATGCTGTTTTTTAACAGTGGTCTCTCTGGCTTTTTTTGTTTTTTTATCAGGAAATTTTTAAGTGGGAGGTACTTTATAGATGAATAAAAATTGGGCAATTGTTTTTATAGCAGCTTTTTTTGAGGTCTTTTGGGTAATTGGGTTAAAACATGCATATGATACTTGGACTTGGCTTGGCACCGCTATTTCGATTTATATCAGTTTCTACTTCATGATCATGGCAGGGCGGAAATTACCAGTTGGAACTGTCTATGCCGTGTTTGTGGGTATGGGCACAGCGGGAACAGTCGTTTCCGATATGCTTTTCTTCGGAGAGCCATTTAATATGGGGAAAATCACTTTAATTTTGATTTTATTAGTGGGCGTCATCGGGTTGAAATTAGTGACCAAGGACGAGGTTGAGGAAGGGGCGAAAGTCTAATGGCATGGGTATCCTTATTTGTGGCCGGTCTTTTTGAAATGTTTGGTGTTGCCATGATCAATAAATTGCATAGGGATAAAAATTGGCAGGCGAAGGTACTTTTGCTCCTTGGTTTTGGTGGTAGCTTTCTCTTTCTTGCCCTTGCGATGAAGACATTGCCGATGGGCACGGCTTATGCGATTTGGACTGGAATTGGCGCCTCAGGCGGTGCCATCCTTGGTATGCTTTTATACGGTGAACCAAAGGATTGGAAACGACTTGCTTTTATAACAATCATAATAGGGTCAGTTATTGGCCTGAAATTGATTTCTTAGTAAAAATGGGTTGTGAGCCATGGGGCCTGACCCCGTGGCTCACAATGACCCCCATATCCCACCTTATTCCTTAATCGATAAGCGACGCTTTTTCCTTTCGCTAGCTTCAGCAAAAAGCTTTTTTTCTTCCTCTGTTTCAGGGATGATACCGAGAACGGGGATAGGCTTTTTATTTTCATCTATTGCAACCATAGTTGTAATGGCATTTGTTGTTAACGTTCTTTTACCTGTTTCAAGATTTTCCGTTTCTACTTTTACATAGACCTCCATTGAAGTTCTTCCTGTTGAAATGACGCTTGCTTCAAGAAATAGGATGTCGCCAACTACGGCTGAAGAGACAAAATTCACGGTGTCTATCGATGCTGTTACAACGGTGCTTTTGCTGTGTCTCATAGCAGTGATTCCTGCTATTTCATCAATATGAGCTAATACAACACCACCGAAAATCGTCCCCATATGGTTTGTATCTTGTGGTAAAACAAGTTTTGTTTGGAATGTTCTAGATACATTGCTGGATATTTTGTCGGTCATTTAATTCCCTCATTTCCTTTTCCTATATCAATTCTTTATAGTTTGCACGCAATCCCTTTTTATATTTCAAAGTAACTAATTTCGACAACCTTCTACCTTGGGAAAGGCTATTATAATATGTAAAACTTATTTTAGGAGACAGATGAATGGCAAATGCTGAATTAATAAAAAGATATTTAATATTTTTAGTTGGACTATTATTTATGGGGCTGGGGATTGCTTTAATAACCAAATCCACATTGGGTACATCGCCAATTTCGAGTGTACCATATGTGATGAGCTTAATCACTCCATTTACATTTGGTCAATTGACCTTTGCACTTTCTTTGGTCTGTATTCTTATTGAAATTGCAATATTACGGAAGGATTTTACGAAAGATCAATATTTACAAGTGTTTGTAGGGCCTTTTTTTGGACTTTTTGTCGATTTAGGGATGTTTATTTTTTCTTTTATTATTCCGGATTATTATATTGAAAAACTTTTATGTGTTGTATTAGGATCGATTATCCTTGCGCTGGGAGTGTACTTGCAAGTTTTTGCCGGAGTTATTATCAATCCAGGAGAGGGAGTAGTTAAGGCGATTGCTGGTAAATTAGGAAAAGACTTTGGGACTATAAAAATTTTATTTGATTGGTTACTAGTAATTATTGCTCTTATCATATCTTTAAGTTCACTTGGAGGAATTGAGGGAGTACGAGAAGGAACATTAATTTCTGCTTTCCTTGTCGGCTATTTTGTAAAAATATTTAACAAAGCATTCGAAAGGCATATACAAATGGAGAGATGGTTTGCGAATTAATGCAAACAGAGAAGATCTAATGCAATTACACCAAGATGCATTTGTTAATAACCCTGGGAGATACTTTATAAGTATAATCTCAGGATTTTTTTAGAAGAATTTTAAAAGTTTTAGAATGAAAAAGTTAAACGTGGTTGTTTTTGATTGAATTTAATTGTTTTTGGCAGTAATATATAAATGTGGATAAGCGATAATGGTAGAGGAGGTAGGGAGTTTGTTAGAGCCTGAACGTCATCAAATAATTTTAGAAGCATTAAAGAAAAAGAATACGGTCAAGCTTCAAGAACTTGTAGAGTTAACAAATTCCTCTGAGTCGACGATTCGTCGTGATTTAACTCAATTAGAACAAAGGAAATTTCTTAAAAGGGTTCATGGCGGTGCAGCGAGACTTCAAGGGAAGCTACAGGAACCCACCATGACTGAGAAATCATCCAGAAACCTTCAAGCTAAAAGGTTGATTTCTCAGTATGCAGGAAGTTTGGTTGAAGAAGGAGATTGCATTTACTTAGATGCAGGGTCTACTATTTTTGAGATGATTCCTTATCTGCCAAACGATATTGTTGTTGTAACGAATGGACTAATGCATATAAACTCATTAATTGATAAAAATATAAAGACATATTTAATAGGCGGCTATATAAAACCGACAACAAAAGCCATGATCGGTCGAGGTGCTTTAGAAAGCATTGAAAAATATCGTTTTGATAAATGTTTTATGGGTGTAAACGGAATTCATACCCAATTTGGATATACAACACCGGATCAGGAAGAAGCCTTAATAAAACAACTAGCCATTTCTTTGAGCCGTGAAGCCTTTGTGGTGGCGGATGAATCAAAGTTTTCGGAAATAGCTTTTTCAAAAATAGCTGAACTTAACGAGGCAACTATTATTACAAATGAGTTGGACAGTGATACAAAAAAACAATATCTTTGCAAGACAAAAATAAAGGTGGTAACTTCATGATTTACACATTAACTTTAAATCCATCTCTTGATTATATCGTTGAACTAGATCAAGTTCTCATAGGTGAGTTAAACCGCACAAAGAAAGAATCTAAATTTCCAGGTGGGAAAGGGATTAATGTTTCGCAAGTCTTAAAAAGATTAGAAGTAGACAGTAAAGCACTTGGGTTCTTAGGCGGTTTTACAGGTGAATATATCGAAAACTTCTTACAGTCACTAAAGGTAGATACCGATTTTGTAAAAGTTAACGAAGATACAAGAATAAATGTAAAGCTAAAATCTGAACAAGAAACAGAGATCAACGCCAATGGCCCAATTATTACAAAAGAAGATTTCGAGGCTTTGAAAATAAAGATCCGGGAGCTTACGAATGAAGATACACTGGTGCTCGCAGGCAGCATCCCATCTACAATGCCTGGGACTACCTATGAAGAACTAGTTAAAATTTGTAGTGATAAGGGAGTAAAGTTTGTGGTGGATGCTGAAGGGGAGCTATTAAAAAAAGTGATTCCTTATAAACCATTATTAATTAAGCCTAACCATCACGAACTGGGAGAATTATTTAATACAGTTATTTCAACATGTGAAGAGGTTATTCCATTTGGAAGAGAACTGGTAAGTATGGGAGCACAGAATGTGATTGTTTCAATGGCTGAAAAAGGTGCTGTTTTCATCAATCAAGACATGGCTATTATTGCCTCCGTACCTAAGGGAGAAGTAAAGAGTTCAGTAGGTGCGGGAGATTCTATGGTTGCAGGTTTTATTGCTACTTTTGAAAAAACAAATAGTTTGGAAAAATCCTTCCGTTTTAGTGTTGCAGCGGGTAGTGCAACTGCTTTTTCAATGGGATTATGTACACGTGAAAAGGTAGAAAGCTTGTTACCGCAAGTAACTTTGGAAAAGAAGTAAACTTAAGGAGAATGACTTGTCATGAGAATAACAGAGTTACTAACTAAAGATACCATCAATCTATCATTGAAAAGCCAACAAAAATTAGGCGTTATTGACGAATTAGTTACTGTCTTAGACTCTGCAGGAAAATTAACTGATGAGTCCAAATATAGAGAAGCAATTTTAGCTCGAGAACAACAAAGCACAACTGGGATTGGGGAAGGGATTGCCATTCCTCATGCCAAAACAAACGCTGTTAAAGAGCCTGCTATCGCATTTGGAAGATCAATTAGCGGAATTGACTATGAATCACTGGACGGACAGCCTGCCCATCTTTTCTTTATGATTGCTGCACCAGAAGGGGCAAATAATACTCATTTGGAAGCCCTATCAAGATTAGCAACAATTTTGATGAAAGAAGAAGTGCGCAAACAGTTATTAGAAGCAAATTCAGAGAATGATGTAATCGATATCATTAATCGTTATGACGAGGAAGACAAACAAGACGAGCAATCAATGGCGGGCAAAAAGCAATTTATCGTAGCTGTAACGGCCTGTCCTACGGGTATTGCTCACACCTATATGGCAGCTGATTCATTAAAAGCAAAAGCAGCCGAAATGGGTGTTGATATTAAGGTTGAGACAAGGGGATCTAGTGGAGCCAAAAATGTTTTAACACCTGAAGAAATTGAAAATGCAGTAGGCGTTATCGTGGCAGCAGATACAAAGGTCGAGATGGACCGTTTTAATGGAAAGCACGTGCTCGAAACACCGGTTGCTGATGGAATTCGCAGACCAAAGGAATTAATTGAGAAAGCATTAAAGCAGGAATCACCTATCTATCAAGGCAGCGGTAAATCTAACAATGAAAGTGAACCAAAAGGTCGAGGTGTTGGTTCAACAATCTATAAACACTTAATGAATGGTGTATCTAATATGCTGCCTTTTGTTGTTGGTGGTGGTATTCTAATCGCTATAAGCTTCATGTTTGGTTTTAATTCTGCCAATCCTGATGACCCAACATATAATCCAATTGCTGCGGCCTTAATGACGATTGGCGGTGACAATGCATTTGCATTAATGGTTCCGGTTTTGGCTGGATTTATAGCGATGAGTATCGCTGACCGTCCAGGTTTTGTAGCAGGTATGGTTGGAGGAATGTTGGCTGCGAATGGTGGTGCCGGTTTCTTAGGCGGACTTGTTGCCGGCTTCTTAGCGGGTTATGTCGTTGTTGGGTTGAAAAAGCTATTTGCAGGTCTTCCAGCTTCCATTGAAGGAATTAAAACGATCTTAATCTATCCATTATTAGGGATTGCTTTAACTGGATTCATCATGATTTATGTCATTAATAAGCCAGTAGGTGCATTAAATACAGCTATTACTGAATGGTTATCTGGTTTAGGAACAGGAAATGCAGTATTGTTAGGAATTTTATTAGGTTTAATGATGGCATTTGACATGGGTGGTCCGGTAAACAAGGCAGCCTATGTATTTGGGACGGGGTTAATAGCAAACGGTGTTTATGAACCAATGGCCGCTATTATGGCTGCCGGAATGGTTCCGCCTTTAGGAATTGCCATTGCTACAACCCTGTTTAAAAGTAAATTTTCTAAAGAAGATCGCGAAGCGGGTAAAGTGAACTATGTTATGGGATTATCTTTTATCACAGAAGGCGCCATTCCGTTTGCAGCAGCTGACCCTATCCGAGTAATCCCATCCTTAATGGCTGGCTCAGCAGTAGCTGGTGCATTATCAATGATGTTCAGTATTGGACTTCGTGCCCCTCACGGCGGAGTATTTGTTATACCATTGGTTGATGGGAACTGGCTGCTATATCTATTAGCCGTTGTTGCGGGGGCTATAGTTTCTGCACTATTATTAGGACTTTTGAAAAAGCCAGTAAAATAAGTGTGCAAGGAATGACACAAGCGAACAGGGATCACGGTCCAATAAACAAAATAGAGTGGAGGAATTAAAATGATCGAAAAAAATTACACAATTACTAATGATGCGGGATTACATGCACGTCCATCAACCGTATTAGTAAGCTCTGTAAGTAAATTTAAATCAGAGATATTGCTAGAATATAAAGAACGAAAAGTAAACTTAAAATCTATAATGGGTGTTATGTCACTTGGGATTCCGAAAGGAGCAAGTGTGAAAGTAATTGTCGATGGCGAAGATGAATTACAAGCGATTGAAAATATAGATGAGGTAATGAAAAAAGAAGGACTTGCAATATAAAAAGATCGAGGTAATAAATAAAATTATATAAAAATACAAAAAATAGAAGATGGCAGCAATGCCATCTTTAGTTTTAATCAAGAATTAAGTGATAAGTGAGGGATACGTCAAAATGTCCACAACTATAAATGGTATTGCGGCATCACCAGGAATATCGATTGCGAAAGCTTTTCGTCTCGAAAATCCAGAGATTTCAATAACAAAAAAGATAGTAACGGATACAGAGGCGGAAATATCGCGCTTTGAGGCGGCGCTCGAAAAATCCAAATCAGAGCTTCAAGTGATTAAAGACCATGCTAGTCTTGAGCTCGGGAAAGATAAAGCAGATATTTTTGCGGCCCATCTACTTGTATTAAGTGATCCAGAACTAATAAGCTCTGTTAAAGAAAAGATTAAGACAGAGCGGGTGAATGCAGATTTTGCATTTAATGAAGTTACAACAACCTTCATTTCTATGTTCGAATCAATGGACGATGAATACATGAGGGAACGGGCAGCTGATATTCGCGATGTAACAAAGCGTGTATTGGCTAGCCTATTAGGAAAAACAATCGCCAATCCAAGTATGATTTCAGAGGAAGTAGTAATCATTGCTGAGGATTTAACTCCATCTGATACAGCTCAATTAAATCGTAAATATGTAAAAGGATTTACAACTAATATAGGTGGACGTACATCGCACTCAGCAATTATGGCACGTTCATTAGAAATCCCAGCAGTTGTTGGAACAAAAACAGTTACATCTTCGATAGAAAATGGGTTGCTGGTCATTGTGGATGGGCTTAATCGAAACGTCATTGTAAATCCATCAGAGGATGTTGTGCAAGAATATAAAGATAAAAACGCTGCTTATGAAGAGAAAAAAGCAGAATGGGCTAAACTGGTCAATGAGAAGACTGTAAGTGCAGACGGTCATCATGTAGAGTTGGTAGCTAATATTGGTACTCCTGATGATATTAAGGGTGTCCTAGATAATGGAGGAGAAGGAATAGGACTATATCGTACTGAGTTTTTATATATGGGCCGTGACTCATTTCCGACAGAAGAAGAACAGTTTGAAGCCTATAAAAAAGTGTTGGAGGGTATGAACGACAAGCCTGTTGTTGTACGTACACTGGATATTGGCGGCGATAAGGAACTCCCATACTTGAACCTACCAAAAGAGATGAATCCATTCTTAGGCTTCCGCGCCATCCGTTTATGCTTGGAAATGCAGGATATGTTCCGAACTCAACTTAGGGCACTATTAAGAGCAAGTGTACATGGCAACTTAAAAATTATGTTCCCTATGATTGCTACACTTGCAGAGTTCCGCCAGGCGAAGTCCATCTTAATGGAGGAAAAAGAAAAGCTCCATACAAAAGGTGTACCCGTATCTGACAAAATTGAAGTTGGTATGATGGTGGAAATCCCAGCTACAGCTGTGATGGCTGATCTTTTTGCAAAAGAAGTTGATTTCTTCTCAATTGGAACAAACGATTTAATTCAGTATACTATGGCAGCGGACCGCATGAATGAAAGGGTTTCTTATCTTTATCAACCATATAATCCAGCCATACTACGTTTAATTAAAATCGTCATTGATGCTGCTCACAAAGAAGGAAAATGGGCGGGTATGTGCGGTGAGATGGCTGGTGATAATATAGCGATTCCAATTTTACTTGGTCTAGGTTTAGATGAATTTAGTATGAGTGCAACTTCGATACTGCCCGCGAGAAGCCAAATCTCCAGATTAGCAAAAAACGAATTAAATAAAATTGCCGAACAAGCTTTGACAATGAGTACAGCTGAAGAAGTGATGAGCTTAACTTTATTCAGCAAAACTGAATAAAGTTAAGCCTTCGGCGAGCCTTGCGATTTCCAGAGGTAGTTTTTCGAGCATAAGATCAAAGACTAAGTACGCCACATCCTGTGGAAACGTCTTTGTGACCCACTTCCTGTGGGCCTAAAAAATCTGGGCGCAAATACGTCAAGGTGTATTTGATTATGTGGAACTAATTAAATGGGACAAAGGGGTTAAGAAGCCCCTTGTACCGTTGTATTTTTATATATGAAAACCTTCGATTGTTACATCGATCATTTTCGATGCAATAACATAAGTTAGTACCGAATACAACGCTTTATCCCAACCAAAAACAAATCCTGCACTAAAAAAAATAAAAATATTAATGAACATGATAACTTTGCCAATAGAAAAAGTTGTTGCTCTGTTAACTAATATTCCTACTAATTCGGTGCCATCAAGGGAGCCTCCATAACGGATCACCAAGCCGACTCCAATTCCTAATAAAGCCCCACCAAGAATCGAAGCGACAAATAAATTTTTTGTTGGAACAGGTGCATTATATAGAAAATACGTGCCAAGTGATAAAATGCATATCCCGATTAATGTCGTAAATACAAATCTTTTTCCGATTTTTTTATAACCAATATAGAGAAAGGGAAGATTTAATAATAAAAGATATAATTCTAATTTTAAACCGGTTAAATAAGAAAAGATGATCGAGATCCCAACGATCCCGCCATCAATTATATGATTTGGTACTAAAAAGCTTTTCAAACCTAGAGCCGCAAACAGTGAACCAATTGAGACGAAAAAGATACACTTTACTAGATTTATAATGGGTAAACCGCTTCTTTCTATAGGTGAGAGCTTTGATGGGAGCGATTGTGCCATGATGAATGGCGGAATTAAAAATCCAATTGAACCTTCGATAAAAGCGAGTGGCATAGAGAAACCATAAGGGATTATTTTGCTTATTTCACCAGTAAACAGGGTAGTTGCACTGAATATTAGGGAACTGCTAATTAGGTTTTTCTGACCATTTTCTAAAAATGGATTAAATAAAAGACCAAGATTAAAAACATCTAAAAAAAGATAAATAAAGCTGAATGTGACCCAAACATATAAATAAAGTAATGCTAGGTTTGTTAATTTTATTAAATACATTCAATTCGCTTCCCTTTCAATTTAACAAGACAGATGTTAAATTTTATGAAATGAGACTTTATTTTAAGACAAGAAGTAAGATTAAAAAAAGGAGGAATTTTTCGAGATGGATGACGAAAAGGTAAAACAAAAGGTTAAAGAGACTTTTGGTAAAAATGCTGAAAAATATATCAAGAGTGAATCCCATGCAAAGGGAGATGATCTGCAGCTGTTAGTGGAGTGGATGCAGCCGCAATCGAATTGGATTGTGTTAGATATTGCTACAGGTGGAGGGCATGTTGCGAAAACATTATCGCCACATGTGGCTACAGTTTATGCAACGGACTTAACGGAGCAAATGCTAAGTAATACAGCCAACCATTTAAGTAAAGTTTGTACGAATATTTTTTACGTCCTTGCAGATGCTGAAAACTTACCGTTCTTAGAGGGGACGTTTGACGTTGTAACGTGCCGGATAGCACCACACCATTTTCCAAACCCGAATAATTTTATTAAGGAAGCATCTCGTGTATTGAAACCAGGCGGGAAGTTTTTGCTTATTGATAATGTTGCACCGGAAGAGAAACATCTGGGGGTGTTCATGAATACCGTGGAAAAACTGCGGGATGAAAGTCATGTCCGTTGCCTTTCAGTCAATGAATGGAAGGAATTATTTGTTTCGAACGGGCTACAGGAGATTCAATTCCAAAATCGCAAAAAAAGGTTTCAGTTTCCAACCTGGGTGGCTGTAACTGCCAAAGACCAACAGCAAATTGAGACTGTTGAGCAATACATTTTAAATGCAGATGAAGAATTAAAGACCTATTTTTCGGTAGTAATGAATGAAAATGAAGATCATGTGCTATCCCATCAAATTGATGAATGGATGGTTCTTTGTGAGAAAAAAGTTCAATAGTTACATAAACGCAAAGAGCAGGGACTTCTAATCGAGTTTCTGCTTTTTTTCTTGGTAGTGGTAAGAATAGCCCTATAGAAATATATATAAATAATAGAATGCTGGGCCAGAGAGCCCGACCCTGTGTCACACGACCCCGTGCCTAAGGAGGTGGATATGTGTTTTTAAAACCCTTTGAAACGAAACAGATGCTAGAAGCGATATTGGGAAGTATTGATGAAGCGATTCATGCTGTAAATTCGGAGGGTATCACAATTTTTTATAATAAAGTTGCGGCCAAGCATGATGGGGTTGAAATAGAGGAAGTTTTGGGGAAGCATGTACTTGAGGTTTTTCCATCGCTTAGTAGTCAAACAAGCACATTGCTAAAGGTGATCGAAACAGGAAAACCGATTTATCAGCAATCGCAAACATATAAAAATAGTAAAGGCCAGCTGATTGATACCATTAATACAACCTTGCCAATTAAAGTAGGAGAAAGAATTGTCGGGGCCATTGAAATTGCGAAGGATTTATCGAAGGTGAAGCAATTATCCCAGAAGCTGCATGAGCTTCAGGAAAGGGTTGTAACCCAAAAAACTAAGCCAACTACTATTTCAGGCGCCAAGTATCATTGGGATGATTTCATTACGGCCTCTGAAACAATGAAAAATGTAAAAGCACATGCAAAAAGAGCTGTCAGCAGTACTTCGCCCGTTATCGTTTATGGGGAAACAGGAACAGGAAAAGAGCTGCTTGTGCAATCGATCCATAATGCATCACCAAGGAGAAATGGTCCGTTTATTGCCCAAAATTGTGCATCCTTACCGGAATCATTACTTGAAAGTATATTGTTTGGCACAAAAAAAGGCAGTTTTACAGGTTCTGTAGACCGGGCCGGTTTATTTGAACTCGCCCATGGAGGCACACTTTTTTTGGATGAAATCCATGCCATGCCTTTGGACTTTCAAACGAAGCTTTTACGCGTATTGGAGGATGGTGTAATCCGGAGAGTTGGTGGAACGGAATCTTATGCAGTTGATGTCAGAATTATCGTGGCGATGAATGAACATCCTTTAGATTGCCTGGAAAAAGGTACATTACGCTCCGATTTATACTATCGCCTAAATGTATTTTTTATCGGCATTGTCCCATTAAGGGAAAGAAAAGAGGATATTTCGCTATTAGCGAATCATTTTATGAAAAAATATAATTATCAACTAAATAAATTGGTCATAAAAATTGACGATAAAGTAATCTCTCTCCTTGAAGGTCTAGAGTGGCCGGGGAATGTCCGGGAATTAGAAAACACAATGGAATATGCGATGAATATCGTTGATGGCGATACGATTAAACTTGAACATTTACCTCCAATTCTTAAAGAGCCTATTGGGACAATTGGAGCTATTGAAGAAAAAACATTATTGAAACCGTTGCGGGTTGCTGTTGAACAAACGGAAAGGAAAATGATATTACAAGCGTTAAGTGTAACAAAAGGAAATGTACTGAAAGCCTCCAATATTTTAAAGATCCCTAGACAAACACTCCAATATAAAATGAAAAAGCATGGGATTAAATCTGAGGAAAAAGAGTAGGAAAGGAGGGGACTATATTGATACCAACCTATGAAACTAAAATATTGAAAACCCCTGATTATACCATTCATTTCTATATTGATTATTTTAATAAACGACTTCGCGTTGATGATTATCGTGGCAATGTAAAAGGAATCGTTCAAGAGCTGAATAAAGTGATGGATAACTACAAATTTACGAAGTTAATCTATTTTTCGAGAGTTGAACATTGGGGGCAGCTCCTTTCAATAGGCTTTGAGTTAGAAGGGATCATTAACGGTTATTTTAATGGCTCAGATAACTACATCATGACTTGTTATAAAGAAAATGAACGAAGAACAAGTACTACTTGGCTGCAAGAGGACGCGATTATTCAATCGATTCAGGAAAAAGGCAGGAAAACGGATGAATCAAAGCTGCCTGGTCAGTATAGTATTCGGAAAGCCGAGACAGAGGATGCTCTTAAGCTTGCTGAACTTTATAACAACGTTTTTCCTGTTTACCCAACACCAATGAATAATCCTGATTATGTGACGAAAATGATAACCGGCGGGACCATTTTTTACGTTGTTGAATGCAATAATGTGCTTGTCAGTGCGGCGTCTGCTGAGATCAATGCGTCACTCCATAATGCCGAAATAACCGATTGTGCGACAATTCCTGAGCATCGAAAATATGGATTGTTAAAACGGCTTATAGTAGAACTCGAAAAAGAGTTAAAGGATGAAGGCATCTATTGTGCATTTTCGCTTGCTCGTGCGCTTTCATACGGAATGAATGCTGCACTTTTTCAGCTTGGTTACCAATACAATGGCCGTTTAACTAATAACTGTTATATTTTTGATAAAATTGAAAATATGAATGTATGGGTAAAAGATTTATCTTCTTAAGTACTTATTGGTGGTACTTAACTTAATATCCTTTACTGCCGGTTTTTATGCAGTATGCTCATTTTTTGGCACAACAATTCCTTGAAAGTTGCTGAAAACTTGGCATTTATTTTATAAAAAACGCTTTTTCCTTAATTAAGCTTAGAATTCTCCAATCCCTTAATGTTGGCACACTACTTGCATGTTATTTAAGTAAAGGTTTAAGTAAAGGCAAAATAAGTGCCAAACAGAAATTAAGGGGGAAATCATAATGCTTCATGATTTATATAAACCATCAAGGCATTGGAAGGATATAGAGCTTTGGAAGGACGTATCAGAGGAGCAATGGAATGATTGGATTTGGCAGTTAACGAATACGATCCGGACGCTTGATGATTTAAAAAAGGTGATCGACCTGACACCGGAGGAAGAAGAAGGCGTACGAATATCCACAAAAACCATTCCACTAAATATTACCCCATATTATGCATCATTAATGAATCCAACTGATCCGAGATGTCCGGTCCGCATGCAGTCCGTTCCTGTTGGAAAGGAAATTTATAAAACAAAATACGATATGGAAGATCCGTTAGAAGAAGACGAAGATTCCCCAGTTGCCGGATTAACCCACCGGTATCCTGATCGCGTGCTATTTCTTGTCACAAATCAATGCTCGATGTATTGTCGTTATTGTACACGCCGCCGTTTTTCTGGTCAAATTGGCATGGGTGTTCCGAAGAAACAGATTGATGGTGCGATTGACTATATTCGAAATACACCGGAGGTCCGGGATGTTCTGCTATCATTCGGTGACGCTTTATTAATAAATGATACGATTCTCTAATATATTATTAAAAATTTACGAGCAATCCCACATGTTGAAATCATTAGAAT
>JAEWMK010000527.1 GCA_023457235.1 Bacillota bacterium | reverse complement strand
TCTTATTACTATGTGTAGGGATGCTTGGCGTTTTGAGAAGAAATTATAATTTTGAAGTAAATCCGTGGGTAGAGATAAATGTAAAACACCCGCTGAGCCTTATGAGGGTCAGTGGGTATTTTTCTTTAAATCACGCAAGATTATGCCCACTTTCTTTTACAAGCCTCAACATCGCTTTTCTATTATTCTGCCATTTCTTGTAACGAAGGAGAAGTTTATTGTTATTTTGTATATTGGGATTACCTACTGCTCCCACTTTTTCATGCCATAAATGATAGATCGATGTTGGCATTCGGTAAAATGGACCACATATTGTATTCATTGCGATTGTAAAAGCATCATCCTCTCTACCCCAGCC
The DNA here is from genome assembly GCA_023457235.1 of Bacillota bacterium. Taxonomy (GTDB): domain Bacteria; phylum Bacillota; class Bacilli; order Bacillales; family Bacillaceae_J; genus Schinkia. The sequence continues at coordinate 9,270 of JAEWMK010000527.1, read as the reverse complement.
AATAAATCTCTCATCAAACCCTCTAACCTTTTGGAAGTTTTTACGGGGGATAACGTTAATGCCACCTGTATTTACCCATTTTCGAGGCTCTCCTTCACCATTTATTGGCCAAGTTACTTCTGATTTTAATAGATTTTCGGTAACATCACGATTTAAATCAATGACCTCTGTATAAGGAACAACCCAAGCGTACTGCTTTACATGTTCAATAGCTTGAATGAGCATTTCCGGATTGTAAATAATATCACTATCCGCAATTACGAATATATCTCTTGTAGCCTGCTTCGCTGCAGCATTGATTGCCTGGGAACGGGAAAAAAGCTTGCTATTACTGCTTCCAATGCACAATTCTACTTGTGGCATTAGCTGCGCATAAAACTTTTTGACAAACTCAAACACTGTATCTCTTTGGCCGTTATCTGGTTTATAGGGTATTAAAACAGAAACATTCTCTAACACCTCTTCACCCCTTTTTGTGTAAAAATTGAAGTCAATGTATTATGGGTAATACAGATTTACATATATTTTCTCGGATTCTCGTTTATATATTTTCGATAATTTCTTGTCACTGCCACTTTTTTCGAAGTGCTGATCAAATATTTTAATGTCGTTTTCCATGTGTGCCAATTGCTTTTTCTTCTCATATAAACATAATTAAACCTACTAGTCGAATAAATTTTCAAATTATTACTATGACAATCTTCGAGAAATTGACGATCAGTTCCTACAGCTAAATCTTTAAAAGCAATCTCAGTAAAAACACTTCGTTTAGCAATAATGGTTCCACCAGCTATATAATTCGTCCATCGTTTTTCACCATTAGGAAAACGTAGCATTAATAATTTTTTGAAAACCAAATAAATATAGTAGGTCCTCTTTCCGATTACATCAGCACCACTCTTTTGAAAAGCTCGTATGGCCTCACTTAGATAAGCTGGTCCATAGTAATCATCATCATCAAATTTAGCAATATAATTATTTTTGGCCTTTTTTATTGCAAAATTCAAACAAGCACCAAGTGACATTTTCTCAGAAAGCTTATAGATTGTTATATTACTCTTATTTCTCAAAAAAGGTTCCCAATCTGAAGTATTCATCCTATCGTTATTTAAGATAATGATTAGTTCTTTCTGTTTCCAAACTTGCCTATTAAAATTATTAATAACATTTCTCATGAATGACGGTTTATTTGTACACGTAATAACTGTAACTCCATTGTCCACCGAAACTATTTCCATAAAGACTTCACCTCCTTTATCCAGCATAATGGTTTTTTTAATGTACAGATCGTCAATTGATTTACTCCTTTTTCATTAGATCTAATAAATATTTTGCATAACCGATCGGTGCTTCATATATTTCTTCCCATTGATCATACAAATTCGCAAGGCCAAATGAATATCTTAAATCCCTGCAATTACATTCGATGAACATCGGAAACCCAGTATTTGTAATTCCAATATCTAAGCCAATATCAGCGAGAGTAGGAATGTTCTGCTCAAGCTGCTTAGCTACTTCTATACCTAATGTTTCTATTTCCTTTTGAACCTTTTCATGCTCTAGATGTGGTAAATCGATAAGCAGCTCTTCTAAGGTATAACATTTCCCACCTTGCGCAACATTCGTTAGAAAACTGCCACTTTCAGCAACCTTGCCAACTATCCCGCTTACCTGCCAATGACCTGTTTCATTTTTTTGAACAGAGACACGTAAATCAAACGGATTAGATTTATAAGTTGCTAACGGAATCCTTTCTTGAATAATATATTTATTAGTCAAGATTACACTCTTCATTTTTTCAGGAAGTCTCGTAAGGAAATGTGATTTTTTCCATCTTCCATTTTTTCGATATTGAACAATTAACTTTCCCTTTTCAGATGAAACCTTTATTACTCCATTCCCTAAAGTGCCAGAATTTCGTTTAATGATTAGTTCCTTGTAACTGTCTATCATTCTTTGAAAATTCTCCCCAGTTGCTGCTGCTGTTTCAGGCAAATGTTTTTGCAATTCGTGTTTTTCCAATAATAACGAATGAACTTTAAATTTAGGTATACGGTTCCATTCATTAAAAATTTGAATACCCTTTTCCTGCAATAGCTTTATCTTCCTTTTGGCTTTAATTGGAAACAAACCTCTATTATGAATAACTCTGGGTATGGGTATATTTTTTTTTATATAGCTTCCATTATTTGTTTTAACAAGTGCTATTATCCTGTTCATTCTCAGACTAATATCATTTAGTCGAAAAAAACAGATGGACACTTTATGAAGTTCTGCAGCCTTTTCATAAAATGAAATTTGTTCAAAACCACTTTTCCCCTGCTCTATATAACTATAAACCAAGGAGTTTACAAGGATGCCTACTTTGGGATAACTCATTATATATCCTCCCCTTTTACTATTAAAATCCGGCCAGGTGTTTTGCGTATTCAATCGGTGTTGTAAACAGCTTTGCATATAATCGATACTGTTTTAAAATCTTCAGACTTTGAAAAGTATAGGCCTTATTAATTTCAAGAATCCATATTTTTAAATCTTTATCGATAACAAAATCAATCGCTACATCACCAAAGTTGCCCATCTTTCTATCCATTTCTTCGCACACTAAAATACACGTATGCCGAACTCGTTCAGAAAGATCAGGTAATGTGGACTGATCAACTTTTAGCAATTGTTTAAAAGCATCGTGGCCTATTAAAAGCTTCTCTACAAATCTAAGATTTGTAACGATGCTATTTTTTTTAGCTGCTCGAGCAATAATTCCTTGTACGGTCCATTCCCCAAAGCGGTTTTTTTGCAAATAGGCTCGAAAATCGACCATGTGGCCGTTCATTTCTGAATGGATGCCTTGTTGAATGAGGTATGACTTACGGATAATATTTCTTAAATATTGTTCAGCCAAATCTATATTATATAAAATTTTTTTCTCCATATTTCTTGTAGTTATTTGAACGGTATTGTCTATACTGAATCTTTCAATTTTTAAAATTCCATTCCCTTTTGACCCATCAGAAGGTTTTAAGTAGAGGACAGGATATTTAATTAATAAATTTTTTATTTGCTGAAAGTTCTTAAAATGTTCTGTGTATGGAAAGTATTGTCTTATATCACGGTTGCTTGACATACTATCCCACAACTCTTTTTTATTAAATAAATTAGAATTAATAACGTGGTCTTCACCGATAATTTCATATACAGATTGCCTTACTGTTCTATTTAACCTTCTCCTTTTATACAAAACATCCGGATAAGGAAAAATTCCTTTTACCCATCTTGATTGAAGGTATTTACCACCAGGGTTATAATAATACCCTTGGATGCTTTTGTTTTGTATATTTATACCATTTGCGGCCGTTATTACAAATAACCCTTTTATCTCTTGATAATTTCTCATTCTTTTCTCATGGAATTTGAACAATTTTTTCGTCAGATGATTAGTCCTTGTAGCTGCAACGTAGACTATAATCGGACCAATTTTTAGTGTATCGCTATCGATCTTTGTTTCATATGGTATATTCTGAGGGAGTGTATAATATTGTCCAAATGATTTGGGCAGCCCAATGTAGTTTTCTCCTATACTATTATCACATTTCACTGCCATTTCTTCTTTTAGATTGCCATATTGAACATATATTTTATCTGGGAATTTATCTATTAAACTATCGTGAACGCGAAGTTCACCCTCAATATTTAGCCATTTTAATAACATTTGGCAATGCCTTCTTTCCTGGATAGATAGGATCATATAATTGTTTTGTTATATAAATATTTCACTTAAGCCATAAAAGTGAGTGTTAAAGCCTAGAAGCATGAAAATGGGTAAACAAATACTAATTAACAAACATACGATAATAACTATGGAAGCATTTACGTATTGGGGTTGATCGTGTGAAACCAACATTCAAAATAATTCCTCTTCATAATATTGAAAAAAACACTATTCTTCTCCACGAAGACATTATTAAGTGGAATGAAAAAATAAAACTTACTAAAAATATTACATTTGGTCATCAGTCAGTTCCTACAACTGTTAAGATAACTTCTACTATGAATAACAATGAAATAGGAATTGCAAATAATTTATTCGAGGCTTTACACATACCGATAAATATTGAGTATGAGATAGCATACCAGGAAGGCAATTTAACTATTGGTCCTTACATTGGACTTTTAGTTTCAAGTAAAATGGCTGAACTCTATAAAAAGAGAAAAAAATTAGACGACTATATCAGGTATTACGGCAATATTAACGGATGTATTTTGGCATTTTCATTTGAAGGAATCATTCGTAGAAAAGGTAAAATAAAGGGGCTTATGTATAATCCACAAACAAATACCTGGAATGAAGGAATTTATCCTTACCCTTTAGTTGTTATAAAACAAAATGTGTATTTATCTAAAAAAAAGAGAAAGTATCTTCAAAATGTCTTTGGCAAAAAATTGATTAATAATCGCAGTTTCAATAAATGGGTTATGTATAGTTGGTTAATTAACCATCCGAAATTAAAAGACAATCTTCCTTTTACTACTCTTTATAAAGAACCGAACGATATATTTTCCTTTTTGCAAAAGTACAATAGCTGTTATATTAAACCGCTATCCGGAATGAAAGGAGGAAATATAAAAAAAATTTCAAAGGAGAACAATAGGTACATCATTAGAAGTCGTTCAAAAAAAACAAACAACATCAAGACATTGAACACCGATCAAGAGCTATTAACTTTTTGTAACGAAGTATTTAAACCCAAAAAATTTATTATTCAAGAACCCATTGACCTTGAAATCCTAAATAACCACGCAATCGATTTTAGATTATTTTTACAAAAAGATGAAAATGGACAATGGCAAAATATTGGGATCTTATCCCGCTTTGGTGATTCAGAAAGTATTGTTAGTAATTTTGCTAAAGGAGGAAAGGTTAACTTAGGAAAAGACTTTTTAAATGAAGAATTGCAATATTCTGAGCAGGAAATTAAGACAATCGAACAAAGAATGACCGAAATTGCTATTGCTGCTGCTGAAGCTATTGAAAAACATAATATACACATTAATAAATATGGAATCGACATTGCTCTTGATAAACAACAAAAAGTTTGGCTAATCGAAATGAACCATCGTTTTGTAAATGATAACGTCTTTCATATCGTTGACGATTATGAAAGGGGATCAATCATTAAGCTGCATACGCTATTATATGGCAAATTTGTTGCTGGATTTCCACAATCGGGGTGAACAAATGACTGAAAGCTTTATTGTACAAACTAATAGCAAAGTCTTACACAGTTTAATCATTCATTCAAGTGTAGCAGTTCATTTTAATCTGCAACATAATGAAATTAGAAATCTTCGTTTTGGTGTAAAGACGATAAAAATTAAAATAAAAGTTTCAAATCAAATGAGTGGAAACACGCTACTCATATCTAAAAATATTACCGACTTCCTCCATCTTCCACTTTCTTCAAATTATCAACTTATCATCTGTAATCAGGATATTATCATTGGTCCATTTATTGGAATACTAGCCTCCAAAAACAAAACAACGCTCATAAGAAAACTTACAAAATTATTAGATATTGTGCAGGATTATGATGCGATTGGGGGAACAATAGTGACTTTTTCTTTGGATCAAATAATGACCGCGAATCGTACAATAAATGGTTTTGTATATAATCCAATGACAAAGAAGTGGGAAAGTGGGTTTTTTTATTATCCCGCAGTAGTTCTTATCCGAACATATCTTTCAGCACAAAAACGTTATCGACTAGAAAAACTTATGGGAAATGTCATGATCAATAATAAAGTATTCAACAAATGGAATAGCTATAAGCTCTTATCCCCGTTAAAAGAAAATCATCCTGCAACTTTTTTATATGAATCTCCAGATCAAATTTTTGAGAATTTACAAAAATACAAATGTGTGTATTTAAAACCGCTTATATCAGTAGGGGGAAAACGGATTAAAAAAATTTTCTTGAATCGGTTTAATACAATTTCAGTCCTTTTTCACAAAAGAGGACGTAAAAAGAGGATTACATTTAAAAACAAAAATAGTGCCTATCTTTTTTTTCAAAAATCATTTGTTAAACAAAAATGGATTATCCAACAGCCAATTGAACTTTTAAACTTTAATAATAGTATTATCGATTTTAGATGTATTGTCGTTAAGGATGGAGGCGAGGATTGGAAAGAGATGGGGATCATTGCCAGATACAGCACGAAAGGGAATATTGTTACGAATGTTTCCTCCGGCGGTAAGGCCGAAATGGGGTTTGATTCCCTAAAAAAGGTATTGAATCTTTCAGACTATGAAACTAACCGATTATGTGAACTAGTAGCCCAGCTTTCTATCCAGGCTGTGAAATTACATGAGAGTGTTGATAGTAAATTAGGTACAGCTGGGGTTGATATCGGAATCGATAAGAATCAAAGACTATGGCTCATTGAAGTGAATTTAAATAACCCTGGTCATGATATCGCTTTAGATGCCAATAATCCAGAGCTTTATCGACAAATCGTAAAGACGAATATGCTTTATTTAAAAAAGCTGGCTGGTTTTTAGGAAAGGAGAGTTTGTAATTGAGGAAAAGACGTCATATATCACGTCGAGTAAAGTTGGGAAATTGGCAGTTTAATAGGCTCATGCTCAAAGATAAGGTGATGTATGAAAAATACGTAAGGGAAACGACAGCTTATATTCCCAATTTGTACTCGTCAAATTTTGACTTTCTTTGGTCCTCTTCAGGGCCAATGTATGGGAAGGCGGTTTGGAAAATAGTTGATGGGATGTTAGTTGTGTTCCGACTATATAAAAACCGTAAACTTAAGCTTCCTTTTTTACCATTAGGACCAGGTAAGTTAGAGCAAATTATTGAGGTTCTATATAAATGTGCCATGTTTTGTCATAAATGGAATGGAGAAAAAAAGGATAAATCAATTCTCATAGCAGTCAATTCTACACAGCTTGACCTACTGAATAAGATTGACTCATTTAATAAACGATTTTATCCTGTAAAATTATTGGGTGTTGATCGTCATGTAAGTGTTCAAAAACTACTTGAATTAAAAGGAAGAGAATTTCAAAATATCAGGAATGCCATCAATAAATTCAACAGGGAGTACCCAAATGTTGTGATTAGAAGAGGCAATGTGGACGACCTTGAAGCATTAATAAAGTTAAAAAAAGAATGGAATCAGACCTTGGGTCAAAAGTATGCGAGAATTCGTGATGACCTTCGCTATCGGAGAACCTTAAAATATCAGAAAGAATTAAATCATATTGTACTCATTGCGGAATTGAATGGACAAATCATCGGAATGAGCAGCGGTGGAATATTGCCGCATGGACAGGCTTGGGCTGGTTTTCATAAGAAAAAAGAAGGTTATTATGGGTTATCAGAACATTTCTACATTGAATTTGCACGCGAAATTCATCGGATTGATCCACGTGTAGAAACGATTGATCTAGGCGGTGATGCTGGAGCCGGAGATGGACTTCGCAATTTCAAAAATAAGTTTCGGCCAATTCTGAATGAAGAGAGATTTTCTCTCTATCTTAAATAAATAGTGTATTAGACATAAAAAGGGTGACTTAAAACGATGTGCCTCCACATTAGTTTTAAGTCACCCTTTACTTCTTATTTAGTCTCCTGGTAAATATAGAATAGATTCTATTTATAATTATTTTTCTAGAAGATCCTGCAAGAATGCCTGATATACGAGTAAGAGGGTGGGATTCTGAATTCGTCGTAGTCCTGTAAATATATAGAGGAATTAGGTATAAAATCAGATGAACCCCGTTAGGTATTTTGCGTATTCAAGTGGTTTTTTTATTACTTTTTCATAAAGCTTCCTGTTATTAATGTGAAGAGGAAAACGATGGTAAGTATCGAGAGTATTCACTTCTAAAATCCATATTTTTTCGTCTTGGTCCACCATCAGATCAATTCCCACATCTCCATAATGGCCGTACTGATCAAATGTTTTGCAAATCTGATATGCTAATTCCGTGAGTTCGTCTAACTTTTTTTGAGCTTGGTCCTCATTCATCTGAAAGGCTAACCGGAAAGAATCTATACCGGATAGAAGAAACCCAGCACGACTGAAATTGGTAATAATGCTTCCCTTTTTTCCATATTTGCTGAAAATCCCCGTACGTTCCCATTCGTTGTTTTTGTTTTTTTGCATAATGACCCGGAAATCAATTGGCATCTGGTTGTACATTTTCATTGAAATGGCTTGTTGAACGATATATTTTCTTTGTCTCATCCTGCGCATCCATTTATTGATCACCATTGGATTAACTAGGATTTTCCGTGTAGTACCTTTTCCATACCGTTTACGGTTAGGGTAATACAAGTCATACCCATTCCTTTCCTTCATTCTAGACACCTTCATAATTCCCTTTGAAAGAGTGCCATCTGCAGGCTTTAAATAAACGGAACCATGACGGTCTAGCATTTCCTTTAGTAATTCGAGGCTTGTTAGGGGTTTAGTTTCAGGAAGATGAGGTTGTAACTCAGAAACAGGAGAAAGCCTTTTCCATAATTCCCACTTATTAAATGAACCATTTGAAAAGCTATTAAAAATACGATTATTTGTCACCATGGCAAGATCATCAAAGGTCTCCTTCGGCATCTTTGCACGGTTGTAAGCGGCACCCGGATAAGGAAAGATACCGGTCTTCCAGAAACCAGATATATCATCAGGAGAATAATAATAGCCCTTTATGGTTTTATTTCTTGTATCAATCCCTTCAGCGGCACAGATAAACAACAGACCTTTGCCAAATTGAAGAAAATAATCAAGATGTTCATTCAGCTTGTTTTTTGTTATTTCATTTTGCATTGAAAAAGCTATCAAAGCAACTAATGGACCTATATAAAGATCCGTACCATTTTTATAAAACTCGTAGGATATATGATCAGGGATTGTAAAATTTCCCTTCCAATTTTCCGGCAAACCTATAACATTGTCAGCTATATTGTTGTTGATTATTATATTTACTACACGGCTCCAAGCACCAATATGAAGCTTCGCCTTTCCTTGTCCTATTTGAAATTCATTTAACGTTCCAAGAGACAAACAGACTTGATCCTCCCTAAGTCCTGTCATCCATTTAATTTTCACCAAACTCCAACACCACTCTTTTGATCTTAAGTTCTATTTATATAGAATATGAATGTTCAGCGAAATCGTATGGATGAATGTATTTAAAGAAATATAAATAATAGAAAATGATGAGTCTATTAAGGATTTGTCCATTCCAAACCT
>JAEWMK010000526.1 GCA_023457235.1 Bacillota bacterium | reverse complement strand
ACGTGGGAGCTCAAGTGCGATTCATTCCAACATAGCAATTGTAAACGTCATTCACCATGCACTAGAACAATCTGAAATTCCCGCTGATGCTGTCCAATTGCTTGAAGATACAAGCAGGGAAACGGCGGCTGAAATGTTTAAGTTAAATGAGTATTTCGATGTATTAATCCCACGTGGAGGAGCAGGGCTCATTAAAACGGAAGTTGAAAATTCAACCATACCTGTATTAGAAACGGGTGTGGGTAACTGCCATATTTATATAGACGATTCAGCATCGAAAGATATGGCTATTAATATTGCTGTTAATGCGAAAACACAACGTCCATCTGTCTGTAATGCGGCTGAAACAATTCTCCTGCATGAAGGATGGGCAAAAGACCATTTAGATGATTTAGTTAAGGCATTACTAGATAAAAGAGTTGAAATTCGTGGCGATGAAAAGGTTAGAAATATCATTCCTGAGATTAAGGAAGCCGTCGAAGAGGATTGGGGAACAGAGTTTTTAGATTTAATTGTATCGATGAAGATCGTTGAAAATGTAGATGAGGCCATTGCTCATATTAATAAATATGGTTCGTTGCATTCAGAGGCTATTATTTCGGAAACAGCAGAAAATGTAGAGAGATTTTTCAATTATGTTGATGCAGCTGCTCTTTATCATAATGCTTCAACTAGGTTTACTGATGGCTTTGAATTCGGGTTTGGTGCTGAAATTGGAATTAGTACGCAAAAGCTTCATGCAAGAGGCCCAATGGGATTGCCAACTCTTACTTCAACTAAATATATTGTCACTGGAACAGGTCAGGTTAGAGGTTAGATAAAGGCAGAAATACTATATTTTATACTAAGGAGACAAAAACATGTTAATTCGCAAAGCAAGCATTCAAGATGTGGACGCCATATTTGACCTAATAGACTCGTATGCGAAGGAAGATCTCCTATTACCAAGAACACATCTATCTTTATATGAAAATATTCAATGTATGCGGGTTGCTGAACAAGATGGGGAAATTATCGGTGCAGGTAGCTTACATGTTTTAGGAAGAGATTTAGCGGAAATTCGTTCCTTGGTAATCTCCCCTGGGTGTAAAGGATTAGGTACCGGCAGAAAACTTGTGTATAATCTAATAGAAGATGCAGAGCAGCTTGGGGTTGAAAATGTATTTGCAATGACCTATCAGGTGGACTTTTTCCATAAATGCGGTTTTACCATTGTGGATAAGCAGGAATTGCCGCAAAAAATTTGGAAAGACTGTATGAGTTGTCCCAAGTTTTTAAATTGTGATGAAACGGCAATGCTTATAAAAGTAACAGATTATAAGAAAATTTCATTACAATAGGCTTAAAATTACTATTAATATTGGGCACATTTCCTATCAAATTAGCATATGTTTGATTATTATCTGCTCTGCAGAATAAAATTTAATTGAATATAGTCCCAATGGAAGGATAGAAGGAAATGCTCGAATTTATATCTCAATTTAGTCCTGCCATGCAGGCTTTTATTGCCACATTGTTTACGTGGCTGATGACTGCGATTGGGGCAGCATCAGTTTTTACAGCAAAAAATTTTAATCAAAAGGTACTTGACGGAATGCTCGGATTAGCTGGAGGAGTTATGATAGCGGCCAGCTTCTGGTCCCTTCTGGCTCCGGCAATTGAAATGGCGGAAGCAAGTGGAAAGATTGCTTGGATTCCAGCTGCTATTGGCTTTTTATGTGGTGGGCTTTTCATCATGTTGTTTGACAAAATATTACCGCATTTACACCCAATGTCGCCTATGGAACAGGCCGAGGGGATTCATCCGGAAAGAAAAAGAAGAAGTACGTTATTAGTTCTTGCGATAACAATGCATAATATTCCTGAAGGTCTGGCAATCGGTGTTGCCTTTGGGTCAGTTGCTGCAGGTTATTCTTCAGCGTCTTTAGCGGGTGCTTTAGCTTTAGCCATTGGTATTGGAATCCAAAACCTCCCTGAAGGTGTTGCGGTATCTGTTCCGCTTCGAAGAGAAGGTATGTCACGAAGGAAAAGCTTTTGGTACGGACAGCTTTCAGGAATGGTGGAACCAATTGCTGCAGTAATTGGTGCCTTAGCTGTAGTATTTATTGAACCATTACTTCCATATGCATTAAGTTTTGCAGCAGGCGCAATGATTTTCGTTGTGGCGGAAGAAGTTATTCCGAGTTCCCACGAAAACGGAAATCACGACTTAGCTTCATTAGCTGTAATGATCGGCTTTACAATCATGATGATATTGGACGTTGCCTTAGGATAACCTGTTTTTGACAGGTTATTTTTAGTTTACATGAAAATGGGAATAATGTTATTAATATGTAAACGTTGGAGGTAATATCAATGAAAAAGATATTGTGGATCATCCTTGCCTTTATTTTTATTGCCGGATGCCAAGAAAACAATGTTGAAGCTCCATCAACAACGAAAGAAGAAAAGCATGTGCTCAAACAAATATCAAATAACACGAAACAAAAAAATGCAGAATTTCAAAAAAGTCCCGAAATTAACAAAGCTGAACATCTAGTGAGGCAGTATCTTGAATTGGGAGACAGCCCAAATACTGCCGTTGAGTTTGATCATAAACGGGAAGATGGGTACGTCATTCATGTTTATGACGTCATTGATAGAGGAGGGCACACAGAACATGCAGTCACAAGAGGCTGGTTCCTAGTGACGTTTGATCCGGAAAATATAAAAGTTTTAAAGTAAGAATTTTTGTTCATAAATTCTTACTTTTTTTCTATTTATGTGCATTCATAGTAATGTTAATATATGGTTAGCTTTTAACAATAATGAGGGTCGGTGATTTTTTGGAAAAAAAGCCTGAAGAAATTTTATCCTATATTCATGATGGGGACGATATCATTTTACCGATTGCGAATGGAGAGCCACAGGTACTGTTAGATGTTCTTGAAGCAAATGCAACTACGTTAAATAATGTTCGAATTCACCAAATGCATACAATTAAAGAAAGAGATTATATATGGGGGAAATATTCAGGGCACCTTGATCATGTTTCTTATTTTTTAAGTCATGCGACTCGAAAGGCATTTTTAGAAGGAAAATGTTCTTTAGTCCCAAATAATTTTCATGAAGTGCCTACATTGCTTGAAAAAACAACGAAAATGTCAATAATATTAGCTACTGCGTCACCTATGGATGAGCATGGCTACTTTTCGCTTGGTGTTTCAGCCGATTATGTAGCTCCATTTATCGGTAAGGTTCCATTTTTCTTGGAAGTTAATCAACAAATGCCAAGAACATTTGGAAGCAATGAGATCCATATTAGTCAAATTTCTGGATATATAAATGTAGATTATCCCCTGTTTGAAGTCCAACCGGCAAAAATTACCGAAGCCGATCAGAAAATAGCAGCATTTGTTGCAGAGCGAATTGAAAATGGATCAACCATCCAATCTGGAATAGGGGCCATTCCAAATGCGACCGTATCGATGTTGACTAATCATAAAAACCTTGGAATACATACGGAATTGTTAGCTGATGGTGTAATGGAGTTGATAGAAAAAGGGGTTGTAACTAATACTGAAAAAAAACTATTGCCTGGTAAAACCCTAGCAACATTCGCTTTGGGTACCAAGAATCTATATAACTTTCTTCATAATAATCTTGGGATCCAGATGATGCCTGTAAACTATGTTAATGATCCTAGAATAATAGCTCAAGAAGATAATATAGTATCTATTAATGCCACTACCGAGGTTGATTTTTTAGGACAATGTGCATCGGAAACAATACAAGGCCGTTACTATAGTTCATCTGGTGGTCAAGCTGATTTTGCAAGAGGTGCTATGTTCGCGAAAAATGGAAAAGGATTTATTTGTTTACATTCAACGGCTAAGAATGGCACAGTTTCACGTATTCAGCCTCAGTTAACACCAAGGTCTGTCGTTACAACATCTAAGAATGATGTAGATCATATTGTTACGGAATTTGGTGTCGCAAAATTAAGAGGAAAAAGCATTTCCGAGCGGGCAAAGGAGTTAATAAATATAGCCCATCCGGATTTTCGTGATGAATTACGCTTTACTGCAAAGCAATGGGGCTTACTATAATAGATAAGGCGGGGATAACCTGCCTTTTTCTAAAAAATAATATAATAGGTGAAAAATTACAAAAATTAGCGTAATATATAGATATATATAGTTTTTTAAATTTTCAGAACGAGGGGTTAGTTAGGGGGGGCTAGAATGAGTAGATTATTAAAAACAAAATCTGCGAAACAAGCATTACAAAAGGTAGAAAATGTTGCATCTATCATTAAGAAAAATTGGAAAACAGAGATTCCCATTCACGAACAGATTGAACACCTACGTTCCGTATTGGATCAAGAACTAAAGAGTGACGAATTTTTTGTTATTGTCGATCAAACTGGAAAAAGCTATGTTCATACAAACCGGTTGCGTGAGGGTGGGTATTTTGGAGATGAAGTGGGCTTAAGGGCAGCAAAATCTAGTATACCCTTATTACAATTGTATCCGAGAAATACAGGAGAAGTATTAGTAGATGCTTGTTGCCCAATTTTACGAGACCAAAATGGTAATCACTATGTTTTAAGAATGGGGAGACTAATCCATAGACCTTTTATTGGTTTGATGTTTACAATGTTAAGTTTAGTTCCGGGGTTTGTGGCAGCGCTTACAACGTTGGTGTTTGGATTAAAGTTTACCCAAACGCTGGTTACGTTTCTGTTGACATCAGGTTTAACCTTTATGGTAAGTCTATTTTTCTATTCCTCTATTCGGAATCGATTAAAAAATTGGTATGCGGTCACAAAAACGATTTCTTCCGGAGATTTAAGCGCTGAAGTGAAAACGAAAGGTGCCAGAAATGAGTTTCATCAAATAGGATACGAGATTAATAAAGTAATC
>JAEWMK010000525.1 GCA_023457235.1 Bacillota bacterium | reverse complement strand
GAGTTAGAAGGGATAACTTTTTCAGATGATTTAGTCCAACATATTCGCAATCAGGGGGTTATTGTTTACCCCATTAAAGGTTTTGGAGCGTCGCAGGCCCAACATCAAAATAAGATTGTTATGGGTTACGGGAGTTTAACGGAAGAAATGATCGAAGAAGGCATCTCTCGGTTGAAGACAATTATTTCAAACTATCAAAATCTAGGTTAGGTCAATGTCAAAAAATTTTTGGAACACAGTTTTCTGGGGCCAGAGTTCCCGACCCCGTGTCCCAATTTTAACATCTTACATATTTGCGTTTGAAACCAAGCTTCCCTCTATCAATTTCTTTTTGAATACTTTCGGAAGCGTTTAGGAAACTGCTTTTTTTCTTGTCCCGTTCGACTTCTACTGTACCAACTTCATTTGCAATCTCAACTGCCTTTTCATGCAGCGGCAAATACGAAATTCCTACGGTATATATAAAATTATTCATAGCGGATTTCGTTCGTTCTGGCGACTCATGGATTGTATTTTTCACAATATCAAGCATATTGGAAATTTTTCTTTCGGAGAATTCATGATCTTTTCGATTCCCCAAAAGCCAGCAATAACAACTCCAGCCCGCCGACATTCTCAGTTCGTGACGGCTTGCAATCCATTTATCAGCAACCTCTTGTGCAATATCGGATTCTGATAAAGTTACTGCCACCACATAATCAGATAGCATATAAAAATATGCTGTATCCATCCATCGATCAAAATCCGCCTCTGTCATGGCTTTTGGGTCAGCAATAATGCCTGCGAAGTACATAGCATCGTAGTTACCTGTAGCATAAAGCTCTTCTGCCAACGGTTGATTTATTTTTATTTTCTTTGCGATTGGTTTCATTGCACCTGTAGCCACACCAAAAAGTGGCTCTTGCGCACCATTGGACATGTATATCTTTTTTGTTCGTTCCTTGCCGAGAGCTTCAAGCTCCTGTATAACTGTTTCGAAATCCATAGATGTCCACTTCCTTCATCAATAGTATTAATACCCCAGCATCATATGCTGCATTTCAAAAAATGAGGAAAATATATTCCCATTTTATTAGATGGAATCCTTTTTTAGTTTTACACTGTAATACATCATACCCTTTGGAATTCCGTTTATTTCAAATACGCCGGTGTTAATAAGGTGCCGCAACCTATACTCTAAATAGGCATCACCAACATTGTTATCTATGTGACCAAGTACATCCCCAATAAGCCTGCCTGATTTTATAAAATCCTTTTCTTCTTGTTTGGCATGAATTTTACGGGCAGTGCTAACAATTAATTCATCGAAATAATCTTCATCTACAGCTTCAATTTCATTATTATTCCAGATCCGTACTACCCCTTCAGTCCACGATAAAGCAATCCATTCTTTTTCCGCCCGCGTTCTTGCCTCAATAGTTAAAGGG
This sequence comes from Bacillota bacterium, assembly GCA_023457235.1. Taxonomy (GTDB): domain Bacteria; phylum Bacillota; class Bacilli; order Bacillales; family Bacillaceae_J; genus Schinkia. The sequence continues at coordinate 2,969 of JAEWMK010000525.1, read as the reverse complement.
GTTGTTAATTTCATTTGATAAATATTATTTAGTTTCTCAGGCTGTACTTCACCCGTATGAAAATAAAAATACTGATACTCACTCGTATTAAATAATTCCTGATATGCTATTGTTGTATTTATAAGGAAAATATCATTCGTTTTTTCTTTTAATAAATACAAAAGATATCGTGCTCCCGTTTGTTCATTTGCATTTTCAGCAGTCCAAATAACAATTGGAACATAATCCGGTATAGCATCAATTTCCGCAAGAGTTTTGGAAAATCTATTTTCATATTCATTTTCGATAAAGTCATTAGGATAATACAAATGATTCCGCAGCCATTCATACCTGCGCTTTCTCCCCGCTTTTTCATGAAGCTCCTGTAAGGGACCAACTGCAAAAAAGTCTGGAAACCCAATCACTTTATTCTCACGTCCCAAACCTACACGCAAAGATCCCGCAGGAGATTCACCACATACGAGATGTACCGCATTATATTCTCTTTCAATGTTTCTATTATTTTGGTGAAATTCATTCACTGAATGTACATCCTTTCTATCGCACTCTTACAAGCATCAGAAAGTAGCTGAGCAAATAGCCAAAGCAAGTAACACCAAACCAGGCAAATATGCCGGAAGTCATGGCCATATACAAACTAATTGGCAATGCCCATAAGAAAGCAATTAACATTAATAACTTTTTAGACATTATAGACGAAATGATTGCTAAACAAGCAGGGAGAAATAACATGATGAACGTATTTACTATGGGTTCAATATCAAGTACATTTGAATAGGGATTAAAGAAGCTAAAGGAAATCCATAGACAAATTGACAACACTCCAGAAATTAACCCTAACATTGCTGATACTTTCTTAGTCATATACGCCTCCTTATCTCGAATACATCTTCATACACAAGCTAAAAACTTGTTCATTCTGTTGCTTTCTTCCCAAAGCCTTCGCCAAATTTTAATGAATGTAACTGTCCATCAGTTGCCCAATTTTCACGTTCGTATTCATCAAACAATACTGTAATCCAATCCTTTTTAACATTTAAAGTTTTTACTGCCTCTTTGGTAATGGCTTCAACAAATTGTTGTTTTTGTTCAGCCGTTCTACCTTTCGCTAATTTGACTGTTATAACAGGCATTTTTCTTCACCCTTTAATTTTAAATTATATAATCACTTTTAATTGCCTTAATTTTAACATTATTTTCCTGTTATTTCTTTAAATAAAATAGAGAAGGCGTTTACAATTTTATTGTTGTATAAACGCCATCCTGTAGTTTAGGTGCAATATTTCACAAAGCAGGAAATTAATAAAGTAGCATCACAGGATATTATAAATACAATAACGCAACATAAGAAGGTATTTTATAAATCAGGATGTGGTCTATGATGCGTTTCGCTATAATTTTTTCCATCTGCGTAATTATATTATCAGGTTGTGAAGATAGCATCTATGAAAAAATTAGAGAAAAGGACATTTTAAATAACGGAGGACTATCTTTCAAATTCAGCCAATTGGAGGATATAGGAATTAAGGGTTATAGCAAAGACGGTGATAATGTTATCTTTTATGTCGATGAACCAAATGAGAAAACAAGGAAAAAAATTGAAGAAGGCTTAATTAAAATATTTGGTCAAACAATTGACTTTACTCTCCAAGATGCAGACTCTTTGATTATCGAGTTCAAACCATAGTATTGTGGAATTATTTAGGGCGATGTTTTGATTAAACAGCCGCCTCCGTTAATAGTATAAAGTAACATCAATTTCCATTTTTAATGTACATTACAATCGATCTTATGAATCCAATTATCAGAATGAGAATTGCATTGGCTAAAGTTAAAAGACCTAACAAAGCACCACCATAGCCAGCACCTTCTCCTGTCCCCCTCGAACTCCAATCATAAAAATGAAGAAACAATGAACCACTTGAAAATCCAATTACTGGTGCGAGTATGATCATAATGATGCCTGATGCAAAAAGATTTAATTTTCCTTTTTTGAATAATATAAAGAAGGCAACATTAAGCAGTATTAAGATGAAAATAACTAAAAATAAAATCAAGGTATCTATAAGATCCCCTCCTAAATATGATTTCACCAAGAACGAGACACAGTTCCCGCCCCTGTGTCCCGTTCAGCGAATAGTCACTGTTCGCTATTTAAATATATAACACCGTCACTTCTTACAACATGGAAAGTTAAATCATCCTCAGCACTAAGTACAGAAGCAGAAGTTACACCCGTTATATTTTCACCGGTAAAATATAGGCCATATCCATTATTTTCAGGATAGCCATACAAATAACAAACCACTTTTCCATCCTTCATAAAAACAATTTGGTTCATTCCTTCACTTACCGTTTCGCTAATATTGTCCCATTTATAGCCAACTGTACCATAGATTATATCCTTTGATGTATATGGATCAAAGGAGTATACTACATCCCATTCAAATGGAGTTAGATCTGATAAATTGACTGTTTCAACAGATTCTTCAATCGTTAATACTTCTTTTCTCAACAATTCTGCATTAACATCCCATAAGTCCTTCTTTAATAGATTTATCAACACAAAAATAGACAATATAATGGTAACTACTGTGGCAACTGTCCTTTTGGATTTCATTTCAATATTCCCCCTCTACACTTAGTAGCAAATACGAAAAATGGCAATCCCTCCTCATCGAAGAATTGCCGTCCGTCAGTACCAATGCGAAAAAGGTGTTATTCACCAAATTCCAATTCATATGTTTTGTGTAACAAATATCTTTGCAAACCTTTTGAATTCAGTATTGCCTTCTCCGCATAGCCCTTGGCATCCAATAAGTTGTTAAGTTTTTTTTCCCGTTCGGCTAATAAGGCATTTTTCATCCACTTCGATGAAATCTTCCCAATAACATTATTAGCCTCATTGATTTCACCATCTTCTAATAAAATAATAGCTTGATAGTGAAATAGCACAAGCACTCATACTC
>JAEWMK010000524.1 GCA_023457235.1 Bacillota bacterium | reverse complement strand
GCAATTCGAAAAATCGTTAGCAGACATTATACCAGAAAATCAAAATGCACCATTTAATATGTATGATTTAATCGACAGGCTAATTGATGAAAATTCATTTTGTGAAATTAAGAAGCTATTTGCAGCTGAACTGATCACCGGGTTCGCTAGAATAAACGGTCATTCGATTGGTATTATTGCCAACCAACCACGTGTAAAAGGTGGTGTGTTATTCCATGATTCTGCTGATAAAGCCGCTAAATTTATTACTTTGTGTGACGCCTACCACATACCGCTCTTGTTTTTGGCCGATATACCTGGATTCATGATTGGAACAAAGGTAGAGCGTGCTGGAATTATTCGTCACGGAGCTAAAATGATTTCAGCCATGAGTGAAGCAACTGTACCCAAAATTTCTGTAATTGTTCGGAAAGCCTATGGTGCAGGTCTATATGCCATGGCAGGCCCAGCTTTCGAGCCGGATTGTTGCTTGGCACTCCCTTCAGCACAAATCGCTGTAATGGGACCGGAGGCCGCCGTTAATGCGGTTTACGCCAATAAAATTGCCTCTTTACCTGAGGAAGAGCGTCCAGCTTTCATTCAGCAAAAAAGGGAAGAATATAGGCAGGATATTGACATTTATCGTTTAGCATCGGAACTGATTATTGATGGTATCGTTGAACCGAATAATCTGCGTCAAGAGTTGGTAAACAGATTGGATGCATATTCCTCTAAATATCAAATGTTCACGGACCGGAAGCATGGAGTCTACCCGGTTTAAAATGGTATGATATTAATTGGGGCATTACTGATAAAATAGTAATGTCCTTTCTTATTACCTGCCCAAGAACCCCTTGAACATCTGCCTTATTTGCTCTATACTAACTTTGAAAAAGATAAAAATGGATATCCATTTACCCGGTTTTAATACACAAATATTAATATGTTCAAATTTGAAATATATATTTAAGGGAATTTCTGGTTGGTAATAAAGTGCAAATAAAACATATCAATTACTCTAGTGGAATCCTGTTTATTTTTTTCAAGTAGCATTGAAGATAGCATTAAAGAGAAAATTTAACCATTTAATGCGATGTATTTTTTTTATGATTTTTTGAAAAGATATGTGAAAAAATATACATTTTATTTTCTCATTTCGTGCTATCCTTGCTTTATACAACTATGTGGGGGGAAGGATTATGCAAACTACAGTAGTAAAAAATGCAGACGACAAGAAAGTACCAACGTATTCAAGAACAAATCCGTTTCAGGCGAAAGTTCTAAAGAATGTAAATTTAAATGGTACAGGTTCAAGTAAGGAAACTAGACATATCGAATTTTCATTGGAAGGATCAGGATTATCCTATGTCGCTGGTGATGCCCTCGGTATTATTCCTGCAAATGATCCTGAGCTTGTTAATGCACTACTTGAAGAAATGAGATGGGACGAGGAAGAAGCAGTAATTGTTAATAAACAAGGGGAAACACTTCCACTGAAAGAAGCTTTAACAACACAGTTTGAAATTACTTTATTGTCAAGAAAGCTTTTACAAGGGGCTGCTGCCTTCACAGAAAATGAAGAATTGCAAAAGCTTATTTCTGATGAAAATGCAGACCAACTGAAAGAATATGTTTATGGTCGTGATTTACTAGATATGTTGCGTGATTTCGGTCCTTGGACTGCTACAGCTCAAGATATCGTATCACTTTTAAGAAAGTTAACACCACGTCTATATTCAATTGCAAGCAGCTTTAATGCACATCATGGTGAAGTTCATCTAACTATCGGTGCTGTACGTTATAATGCACATGGACGAGACCGCAAAGGTGTTTGTTCTGTACAGATTGCTGAACGTACTCAAGAAGGTGATACAATTCCAGTATTCGTTCAACCAAATAAACATTTCCATTTGCCAGAATCCCTAGAAACTGACGTTATTATGTGTGGACCAGGGACAGGCATCGCACCGTTCCGTTCATTTATTGAGGAACGTGCTGTTAATGGAACAACTGGTAGAACATGGTTATTCTTCGGAGACCAGCATGAAGAAACAGATTTTCTTTACAAAGATGAGTTAGAGAAATATCAACAAGAAGGCGTATTAACAAAAGTAACGACTGCATTCTCTCGTGATACAGATAAAAAGGTTTATGTACAAAACAGAATGCTTGAAAACGCCAAAGAATTATTTGCTTGGTTAGATAACGGAGCATCCTTCTATGTTTGTGGTGATAAAGCACGCATGGCAAAAGACGTTCATGAAGCGCTTATTACTGTTATTGAACAAGAAGGCGGCATGAGCCGTGAAGCAGCTGAAGCATATGTAGACGATATGGCGAAGCAAAAACGTTATTTACGTGACGTTTATTAAAATTTAATATTCATCAAATTAATACTAATAAAAAGAGTGACTTCATATGCCAAAATAATGGCTATGGAGTCACTCTTTTTTCAATTAAGTTTATATTACAACGCATCTTTTAATTTTTCCACATCAATTCTACCTTCAGCTCGTTTAAGTTATATTATATTCGTCCTGCCATCCGGATTTGCCTCAGATTAAGCACCCGATCTGATAAATAGCCAGACAAA
>JAEWMK010000523.1 GCA_023457235.1 Bacillota bacterium | reverse complement strand
TTGTTGTTTGCATTAATTGTTCATATGGGACAACTGAATTTACTAGGTTAATCTCCAATGCCTTTTTGGCATCAATCATCGTACCAAAATAGAGAAGTTCTTTCGCTTTTGATTGTCCGACTAGTTGTTGTAAACGTTGAGTACCTCCGCCACTTGGCAGAATGGCCAAGTTTACTTCAGGGAATGCAAATTTAGCCCGGTCAGAACAAATAAGAAGATCACATGATAAGGCTAATTCAAACACTCCCCCAATGGCCAACCCATTGATAGCTCCCAAAACGGGCTTGGACATTTTTTTTATAGCTCCATAAGTATAATTGGATATTTGCGAGGGATTAATGCTATGGTTGATGCTTCTATTTTCATTGAAATTTATTATCCTTCTTATTTTCTCCTTTGAATCAAAGATCTTATCATTCCCAATTGAAATTACAGCAACATTAACGTCATCATTTCTATCTATTTCCTTCATCACAAAAGCAAGTTCTTTATATAATTCATTGTTTAATGGACTATAAGGAATAAGATCAATAGAAACATATGCCACATTATTCATCATTTCATATTTTAATGAATCATCCATGTCTGTTCCCCCCAAACTTTCAAGTATTTTGTGTTTTTTAACATTGTAAGGCTGATTTTCATATTTTCATATGTATACCATGTACGAAACATCCCGATCAATTTCCTTAATTATTAGGAGAAACCTGTTGTAAGTCATAAAGTTTATAGGCCATCATTAAATTCAACCGCTCTTCCGAATCATTGATATCAACCTTCAATAAACCTTGGATTTTTTCAATTCGATATTGTAATGTACTTCTGTGAATAAAAAGAGCATCCGCTGTTTCCTTTAAATTTCCATTTTGAAAAAGATAAACTCGGAGCGTTTGAAACAAATCCACATTTTTTTGGTCTGAATATTGTAATAAAGGCTTTAAATGTCGATTAATAAAATCTGAGGCAACGTCGTTGTTCTTTAAATGATAAAGTAAAGTATAGGCCCCGAGCTTTTCAAATAATGCAAATCCGGTCTTGGGGATTCGCTGATTAATTACATGGATGGCTTGTAGTCCGTGTTGATAACAATTGTATTATTCATGTATATCGTTCGTTTTTCCGCCAACGCCAACAAATAACTGACCCGATATTTTCTCCCTTTTCATTCTATTGTTTAAATATTCATATAGAGTGTCCCAATATTTCTCAGGATATTTCCGTTCCTTTGCCGATTCAACAAATAAAATAAAATCGTCACCTTTATTTGAAAAGATAAAATCTGGATCAAACAGCTGTAAACTTGCTCTTAATCGTTCCCATATGGATGACTTCTTTGCTTGTTGTTCTAGTAAATTGCCATTCTTTATTTCATCATCATCAAAAATGATAGATAACACGGAAATTCTATATTCCTTCCGTAAATCCCAATTAAATAGATTGGCGTATTGCATAATACTTTTCGGGTCTTCCACCTTTTTCATTAATAATTTATTAATAAAGCTATCCTTAACCTGTTCTTTTGTATCTAAAACGATCTTTTGCTTAACGAATTGAACAGAATATACATTTAATGCTAGTTCAATACTTATTCTGGCTATATCATCAAACTCATCAGATGGGATATTGACAGCTAAAAAACCTAGTAAATCTCCCGCGCCGTTCACTGGCCAAAAGTGAAAATTTTCACTTCTGTCATTAGCAATCGGAATCATCATTTCATTTTTTCTATTATTCAAGATTATTTTCTCAGCAAATTCACCGATTAACCGTAAGTCGCTTTCCTGTAGATTCATTAAGTTAAAGCTGAGCGGACGTAAAAATCGATCGAATAATATTACTGATTTTAATAACAGCTTACTTAACGCATCTGTAATTCCTTCAAATCCTTCTTGCTCCACTGTTTTTTTAATAAGCTCCTGGTGGTAGTCCAGTAAGGAATGAAGCTGTTGTTTATGTTCTTTTTCATTCTTATACAATCTTGCATTCTCAAGCATCGAAGCAACGTGTGTAGACATTAGTTCCAAGACTTCAAGGTCATCATTTGTGAAAACACCTTTACGCTTGTCTTCTACATGTAAAACACCGATCGTTTTTAAATTGATGACTAAAGGAACTGTAAGCTGTCCGCTACCCGGAGTCTCTAAACATGGAAAATGATGCTTTAAAACATAATCATCAGCAATTGCCATGATTTCCGGCTGTTTGACGAGACCATATGCAGGTGATTGTAAGACAAAACAATCATCTTTCTCATCAAATAAATAAATACAGGCTCCTTTTGCTTTAGTACCTTTGGCGGCACGTTCCACAATTCTCTCGACTAACTGTTCTATTGTGGAATCGATAAGAAGGTTTTGGCTAAACCACTCGATACCAATAATTTTTTCTTTTTGTTTTTCCTTCCCTTTTGCAAGAGAGATCGCCACTGCCACATCCTTACTAAACTCATTAAATATATCATCCATCTCAACAAATAAAGGGACAGCCGTTGTAAAACCTATGACACAAAATCCTGAAATATTATTCGCTTCTTTTAAAGGGAGTGTAAACCAAGTCGTAATACTTTCCATTATCAATAACTCTGAAAATTGACAATCTGGGATATTGGAGTTTTCAATCGTCAAACTTTTTGTCAATAACTCATTTGAACAGTCTGTGATATTAAGCGGAAATGAATTAGCGAATGACTCCGATCCACCGCTTATCGCCTTAGGAAACAATTGGTGTTCCTCTTTCAAAAAAATACCAACAAAATCGCAATGAAGTTCTGATCTAAATGAATTAATTAAATATTGTAAAGTCTCTTCCTCTGTGTCGAATTTTACCAGTTGTCTAGATGTGAGACGAAGATGATTTTCTATTCTTTTTACTAATATATCTCTTTTAGAAAGCTTCACTTTAATCTCTCCCTTCCATAACATATTTTAACAAATTTTTATAATATTAGAAATTTTATGCCTTTTAATCTTTTACATTTTTTTATCTTTTTTTGGTGACGATATGATATGAAGTGATAAATTATGGTTTTAGGAGGATTTGTTAATGACGAATCAAAAAAAGAAACGTGAAGTATTTGATAAAAAGAAAAGTGCAGCTCCATTAGATGTTTTGGCAGAGGAATTTGGCAATGAATATGCTGAGGCTACTTTCAGCAAAGAAGTCAATGCTTCCGAGCATGCCGCACGAGAACGTTACGATCAATAAAGAAAAGCCGCCTGGATAATAGGCGGCTTTTCTTAACTTAAAAATTGATTAATTGCGATTTGCTCAAGCATGGATTCGATATTCAATAATCTTCCCGCATGTTCATCGGTAAAATTACCACTACTTTGAAGTTGTAAAAGGGACGTTTTTTCGCTTTCGAGCTGTGTTTGCCAAGCTAATAATTTATCATCCATAAATCACCACTCTCCTTTAAAGACAACTTCTTTATAGTTTAGGCATATAATTATTCATTCATACACGTTAAGATTCATGATGGAGTTTCTTTGACTTACTTCCAATTCTTGAACGATATTCTTTCCCTTTATTATTATTACCGCTTTCCATCTCGACCCCATGCATTACATCATTTGTTCCAAGCTCCGGGGAACTTTGATTATTACTGCCGTGATTATTATTTAGAATTGTATTCATTTCGCCCCCTCCTTTTTGGTTTTTGTTTATT
>JAEWMK010000522.1 GCA_023457235.1 Bacillota bacterium | reverse complement strand
CGCCCAGATTTTTTCGAGCTTGCTCGAAAAACTACCTTAGAAAATCTGTGGCATCCACCGGAGGCTTTTAACTTTATTCAGCTCTGCTGAATAAAGTTAAAAATCAAAGGCTGAAAAGCCAAATTCGGAATCAGTAGAAAGTTGTTGTTCAACAACATCATATGTAATTTCCTCATCATGATCGTTTCTAAGTTCAATAATGTAATCAAAATCGTCTAGTGAATATTCAGAATGCCTTACAAAAATATCAGGATGTTCTACAACCTTTACTGCCTGCATTCGCATGATTTCCCGGACTAATTGCCAATGCTTTTCCGGTGCTCTCTTAGAAGATACAACCCCATCAATGATGTATAAATGGTCATTGTAATACTCGTCTTCAAGTAATTGACTGCGGATGGTTTGTTTTAATAATGTTGAAGACACAAATACCCACCTTTTATTTGCACACACGCTTGCAGCAACGATTGATTCAGTTTTTCCAACCCTTGGCATGCCGCGAATACCAATTAATTTATGCTCATTTTTCTTAAACAGTTCAGCCATAAAATCAACAAGAATTCCAATTTCAGCACGCACAAACCGAAATGTTTTTTTATCATCCTTTTCACGATGAATATAGCGGCCGTGCCTTACTGCCAAACGGTCTCTTAATGTAGGCTTTCGCAATTTCGTTACTCTAATATTTTCAATTGTATTAAGAATTGATTCAAGCCGCTCAATTTGCTGTTGTTTTTCACATTTGATTAATAGTCCGCGGCGCATAGTCTCTACACCATTTATTGTAACAATATTAATAGATAACATACCTAATAAAGATGAGATATCACCAAGGAGTCCTGGACGATTGACAACAATCTCGTACTCTAAATACCACTCTTCTTTTTCCATGGACTTCCCCCATTCTTTTTTTGGTTGATTTTTCCTGTTTGCTTTTCAACTACTACTATAATAAATGATTTTATTAGAATAGAAAAGAATAATAAACAAATCCCGACAAAAAACGCAAAAGAGAGGTTCTAATTTAGAAGCCTCTCTTAAAAGGATGAGCCAATAAAAAAGAGCTCATTATCATTTTTGCACTAATTTTACCATTATATTCGCTATCGCTTGTTGTTCTTCTTCAGAAGCAACATTCCAAAGCTCTGCCAATAGCTTTTGCTCTGGATTTTTTGGTTGAACCTCACTGGCTAAATAATCTCCAACTTCCTGTGCAATGTTTTGAACTGTGTTTTGATCCATGCCGTTGTTCTTAGCTTGGTTCATTCTGTCTTGTAAAAAGTCTTTCCATTGTTCAAAATTATCGAGTACTGACATCATAATCACTCCTTAAGGATTTGTTCTTTTATATAATGCCAAGTTCTCAATAAATTATTCACGTAAACCATGCACCATTTATATTTAAAATTTCCCCGTTTATATATGAGGATTTTTCTGAGATTAGAAAGGAAACGGCATGACCAATTTCTTCTGGTCTACCAAATCGACCCATTGGTATTTCATTTAACATCGCTTGTTTATCCGCATCAGAAAAAAACCTTAGCATATTCGTATCGATCGTTCCTGGGGCGATGCCATTTACATTAATACCCGAAGGTGCCAATTCCTTCGCTAATGCTTTAACGAATGTATTTTGGCCGCCTTTTACCATTGAATAAAGGACTTCACAGGACGCACCAACTGAACCCCAAATAGAAGAAATTACTATGATTTTTCCAAACTTTTTCCTTACCATTGTAGGGATCGTATGCTTTGCGATTAAAAAAGGACTTGTAATGTGGAGCTGAACCATTTTTTGTACTTCCTCATCAGTTACATCCGTAATTAATCCAACATGGCTGAGTCCAGCATTTAAAATTAATACATCAACGGAATAAGATAATTCCTCCTTTAGTTGATAAAAACCCTCCACACTTGATAAATCTGCTCGAATTAATTTTGATTGTACTGATAGGCTATCAGCTAACTCCTGAACTCCTTTTTCATTTTGGTGATAATGTAAATAAAGATTATATCCCCCCTCATTCGCTAAAGTCCTCGCAATGGCTTGTCCGATTCCACCACTGGCCCCCGTAATTAACGCCCATTTTCCCATATACTTTCCTCCGTCAAAAAAGCGCCCAAATTTATCATGGGCGCACTTAAAAATCTCTATTTGGGTACTACCTCACAAACTGTAAAGCACTTCTCATCAAAAAGATCATTAGCCACTTCTTGTAAATTGGATATTTGAATTCCTTCCAATACAGACACGATATCAAACAAATTCATTCCATTAAATTGATACCTTGTAAATTGGTTGGCAATGTACTCAGGTGAATTCAAAGCGCGCAAAAAGGAACCAATTTTTTTCTTTTTAATTCTTGATAAATAATCACGAGAAATGCTGTTAATATCAAAATTAAGCATTGTATCCTTTAGACGGGTGGCAAGCTGCTCTGGATTTTCTGTATCGCCACCGATCATCGCGAACCCAAAGCCGTATTCCTCCGTGTAATCAAAAGAAAAACTATCATCGATTAAACCATCATTATATAGCTGCTCATAATTTTCCGAGCTTTTTCCGAATAATAAATCAAATAAAACGTTTATGGTTAACTCCCGCTCTAATAGCTCTTTCCCAGATCGCGTAGGATTTTTTGCTTTAAAACCAACAAGACATTTTGGGGTTTGAACCGGCATTTCTAATACTTGTTTCGCAGTTGCCACCTCAACTTGTTCATCTTCAAAAAAGCGTTTGATTTCTTTTGCTTCCTTAAACTCTTTTTTATTTTGGTTATCTCTGATTAAATTCATCATTTCTTCTTCATTAATAGGACCAACGACGAACAACAGCATATTACTTGGATGATAAAACGTTTCATAGCAAGTATATAACAGATCCTTGTTAATTTTCGAAATCGATTCAATTGTACCGGCAATATCAATTTTCACAGGATGTGATTTATACATATTTTCAATTAAGCCAAAATAAACACGCCAATCAGGATTATCATCATACATCGTAATTTCTTGGCCGATGATCCCTTTTTCCTTCTCAACGGTTTGATCACTGAAATACGGGCTTTGTACGAAATCTATTAAGGTTTCTAAATTTTCCTTCACGTTAGAAGTACTTGAAAATAAATAAGCCGTTCGCGTAAATGATGTAAAAGCATTGGCAGAGGCACCCTGTTTGCTAAACTGCTGGAACACATCGCCATCTTCTTTCTCAAAAAGCTTATGCTCTAAAAAATGGGCAATCCCGTCTGGTACGTGTAATTCCTCTGACCCGCCAATCGGGACAAAACGATTGTCAATACTGCCGTATTTTGTTGTAAACGTAGCATAGGTTTTATTAAAACCCTCTTTTGGCAGAAGATAGACATCAAGCCCATTTGCCATTTTTTCGTGAAAAAGGGTTTCTTTTAGTTGATCAAAAACAATTTTCTCCATTATTATGCTCCCTCCAATCCCTTAAGGAAGTATATCGTATCAAGATTGACCTTATTGGCGACCGCTTCCACTTCATTCTTAGTAACTTCATCAATTTTTGTTAGCCAATCATCTAAAGGACGGCTGAATCCCGCAACAACATTATGATAAAGCACTTCTATTAATCCATTTGGCGTGTCAATCGTTTCTAAAATTTGATTTTTTAAGACCGCTTTTGTTTGGGTAAATTCATCATCGGTAAAATTGCCTTTTTTCATTTCTTCCATTTGTTCTTTAATAATATTGACGGCCTTTTGATAATTGGCAAACTCAATCCCGCTCATGATCATTAATAGCCCTTTATGGCTTTCGAATCTAGAGGCAGCATAATACGCTAAACTTTCTTTTTCCCGAACATTGATAAATAACTTTGAGTGAGAGAAACCGCCAAAAATACCATTATAAAGCTGTAGGGCAAAGTAATCATCATCATGGTACGTTACATTTGTACGGCAGCCAATATGCAGTTTTCCTTGTTTAATATCCTGTTCCTCAATAATCTCTTTTACATCGCTTACTTTTTTGTGGGCAACATTCGTTTTAATAAATCGCTGTTCACGGTTGGCCGGTAAACGGAATACTTTTTCAGCTGCTTCTTTCACAGAATTTATATTAATATCACCCACGATATAAAGATCAATTTCATCATTTTGTAATGCAGTTTGATAATAATCATATAAGACATGAGCTGATATTTTATCTAGGGTCTCGATAGTACCGTGAGCATTTAAGCGGTAGGGCTCTTCTTCACACATTTCTTGAATAAGGCGCATATTGGCATATCGCATCTTATCATCATATACAGCTTGGATACGCTGCCTAAGTGCTCTTTTTTCTTTTTCTACAATGGAATTTGTGAAAACACCATTCTCCGTAACAGGTGATAAAAGAATCTCAGCGATAAGTTCCAATCCGTTTTTTAATAATGGGGTTTGATCCGTTAAATATTTTTCATTGGCGATATCCATTCTAATCGTGATGATTTGGTATTCACCCTTTTTAGCTACATCAACATTTAATGATGCGCCATATAATTCATCCAGTTTCGTTCGCAGTTTAAGAGTGGAAGGGAATTTTTCAGTACCACTTTGTAGAACATAGGGAAGGAGCGCTCTTGTCGTTACTGTATCTTCCTGTAGTGGGGCCTTCATCTTAAGTACGATTGTATTCGTTTTATATTTTAACGTTTCAATCCCATGAAGTGTAAATCCATTCAATTGTACACTTTCTTCCTTCATAAGATTCATCTCATTTCCTCCTCTTTTAGCTACACGCTTCAATAACTATTACTAACTTATATGTCACTATGTTTTGTCTAAATTTACGAAAATAAACTCATAAGTATTCCCAATATAATGCTATCTTACTAATTATTTCTAGTGAAAGCAAAAAAGAACCCCGGCTGGAGTTCGCATCATTGTCTAGCTCCAGCACCCAGCGACCAGCAAACTTCACACTCCTTCACTACGATAAGTCAACATCGACTCGTACCTCGTCGTGTTTCCTTTATCTCATTGCGGAATGCTCCAGTTTGTATGTCCCTAACCGGGTGCTTCCGCTTTTCTATTGTCTAGCTCCAGCACCCAGCGACTAGCAAACTTCACACTCCTTCACTACGATAAGTCAACATCGACTCGTACCTCGTCGTGGGTGGGGTATATCATTTGGGTGGGGGCCCGGTTGTTAGTG
>JAEWMK010000521.1 GCA_023457235.1 Bacillota bacterium | reverse complement strand
ATTTTAAGCTGGTCGATGCTGTTTATAAAAGAAAAATCGACTGATCAAGTGCGTTACCCGTTCTTTATCCAATGGGGACAGCCAGATGACATTCGAGAAATGGAAATGAAAAAGTTATGGCAGCACAAAAATAGCGAACCCGCTATTTCATACATTAGTTTTGCGGTAGAAAATGTGCAGGGGGCTGTCAAGCAATATTGTGGACTATTTGACCTTAATCAGAGCGCTTGTAGAGATGGTCATGATGAAATTGGAGATTTTACCGAAATTTCTATCAGCAATCTATCAATCCGTTTTTATCAAACTACGCTAGAAACATCGCCCCAAATTGGAAGCAATCGACCTTTTTGTTGTGGAATTTCAGGTGTTTCTGAAGAAAAAGGGGCAACTATTAAGTTTCAGGAAGCACGATACAAATTTTAAAAAACGTCATCCCTTAGAAATGACGTTTTTTTGTGATTGGTAGATTATAAATATGTGCTAAGCACGGTAGGATTCGACTCTTTAATGAGCGACTGTAATCCCCAATCAGACTCCATGATAGCTTTAAGTAATCTAAATTGTTCGTACCCTATCTTTTCAATAATTTTATTCTCAAGGTTTGCTTTTAACCCTATATATTCTTTGTAGCATTTTTCTCCTAGTTCCGTTAACTGCACACATTTGTCTTTTTTATTGTTCTCGAGATTCTTTATTTTAAGAAGTCCCTTTGCTTCAAGGTTTTTGATAAATTTATGGGTTGCCTGACGCGAAATATTGACTTGCTTTGACACATACGAAATCGTTGGCTGCTTTTGATATATTTTTGATAAAATAAACCATTCTGAATTTGAAATAGAAATATCACTGCTATCATTCCATCGTTTCTCAATGATACTGCGTAGCTGAATATGGCGCTCACTTAATAGGTCAAAAAAATCTAAGTTTTCCAGAATAGAACCCAAACATTTCACTCCAATCCTTCAATTCGAAAATACTATATAAAATTGCCAGCCAATTGTCAACTAAATTGACAAAATTTTAACTTTGGATTAAAATAGAAATAGTCAAACAAGTTGACAATATTAAGAATGGGAGCAATGATCATGTTCAAAGAAGGAGATTACTAACTGTTGTTATAAATATACGCAAACGTATACATAAGTAGTATCATGTTTATATGGATAAAATTTACAAACCAAAAGAATTCGCAGAGCTGTTAGGTGTCACCGTTACAACTTTACAACGGTGGGATAACGATAAGAAACTAATCGCATACCGAAACCCAAAAGGAAGGAGATTTTATACTCGTAAGCAATATGAGAATTATATGGGGATTTCTCAAACTAAAGTAGGTAAGATTGTTTTATACACTAGAGTTTCGAATCGTGGTCAAATGGACGATTTAAAGAACCAAATTGATTTTTTAAGGCAATATGTAAATGCAAAAGGCATTATTGTGGATGAAGTCATACAAGACATTGGTAGCGGATTAAATTATAAACGAAAAAAATGGAATCAATTATTAGACGAAGTGATAGGACGCAAAATTTTAACAATTTATATTACACACAAAGACCGTTTCATTCGTTTTGGTTTTGATTGGTTTTTAAATTTAGCAAGAAAATTTGGAACAGAAATTGTCGTGGTCAATCATGAAGAATTATCTCCGCAAGAAGAACTTATCCAAGATTTAATTGCGATTATTCATGTGTTTTCTTGTAGAATCTACGGTTTACGAAAATATAAGAAGCAAATGAAAGAAGATGATACATTATGAAACGAGCCTACAAAACGGAAATTAAACCAATCGAAGAACAACGGTCGAAAATACATCAAACTATAGGCGTTTGCCGGTTTTTGTACAATCGGTTTATTGCTTATAATCAAGAGCAATATCAACTATATAAAGAAGGTAAACAAATATACGGATATGTAAACGGAAATGACTTTGATAAATATGTCAACAATGATCTATCCAAACAAAAAGGCTATGAGTGGATAAAAAAAGTCGGTTCTAAAGCACGTAAGAAAGCGATTATGAACGCACATCAAGCCTTTCAACGTTTCTTTAAAGGTGAAGCGAAATTCCCTCGATTTAAAAGGAAAAAGAATCAAGACGTCAAAGCTTACTTTCCGAAGAATAACAAAGGGGATTGGACAGTAGAACGTCACCGTATCAAGATTCCGACAATCGGATGGGTACGATTAAAAGAGTTTGGGTATATCCCAACAAACCTAAATGCCATAAGCGGAACGATTTCTCAACAAGCGGGGCGGTACTATGTCAGTGTCGTGTTTGAGGTCGAATCTCAAGCTAAATCAGACGTTCCTTTAAGTAGTGGAATTGGCATTGACTTAGGTCTAAAAACCTTTGCAACTATTAGTGATGGAACAGCTTACAAAAACATCAATAAAACCCAACGAATGAAAAAGCTAGAAAAGAAATTAAAGCGAGAACAACGTTCTCTTTCTCTTAAATTTAAATATGGAAAAACACTTAAATTGAAAGGTGGTGAATCTGCTACTAAAACGAGAACGAACATAGACAAAAATATTTTACGAGTGCAAAAACTTCACAAGCGGTTAGCAAATATTCGCCTTGAATACGTGAAATATGTCGTTCATGAATGTGTGAAAAACAAACCAACTTTCATTACGATTGAGGATTTAAACGTCAAAGGCATGATGAAGAACAAACACTTGTCTAAAGCAGTAGCCGAACAAAATTTAAATACATTTAAAACGTGGCTCCTTTCTAAATGTAAGGAATATGGCATTGAATTACGTCAAGTAAGCCGGTTTTATCCGTCGAGCAAACGTTGTTCGGGTTGTGGTCATATTAAAAAGGACTTGAAATTGAGTAACCGAATCTACGAATGTGAATGCGGCAACCGTATGGATAGGGATTACAACGCTTCCTTAAATTTAGCACAAGCCATTGATTATACGATTCTCACCTAACGAGAACGTATAATATGTACGGGGGGCTATCCTCGGAATTTACGCCTACGGAGTGTTATACCAACGAAAGTAGCGTTGTACTGAAAGGTACACGCAAAATCGGACACGTTGAAGTAGGAAATCTCTAGAATGTAGATATTTGTCTATGTTTTTAGTAGCAGATTTGGTTACCTATTCAACACATGGCAAGCGATTCCAAGAGCGTGAAATTAGTTTCACAGGGCTTGAAACTAAGCCTTTTCACTGAATACGAACTTCGAAACCATTGATAAACAGGTTAATAAATTAATTAAACAAAATTGATATTCCTACCTATGCCTAAATTAGAAATGGAGAATGCTTCATGTTTGAAAAACTATATTTAATCCATAACCCGTTAACTGGCTCCAAAGATTGGGTTTCAGAAAGAGAATTTAAAATTGGGTCTTTAAGATTAAAGAAGGTGTTTGGAGTTCTATATTTAAGCGATCTTAAATTTATGCTACAGTTTAACCCCCAGTTCAAAAATTCGATTGTAAAGGAAAATAGCCTAATCAATGAGGAAAAGATTTGTCTTCAACATGTATGTAGATTGATCAGCAAAGGTGAACTAACGGAACTATTAAATAATGAAGCTACGGACCATATACAAGGCGATCACTCTTTTTATGACATGCGCCCATCTAGTATTGAAATAAAAGATGGTTTTTTTATGTGGAATGAAGAAAAAGAATGCTATGAAGAGGCAGTTGTTAATATAAAGTGAATAAAGTGATTTAGCAAAACCGCACTGAAATCAAATTCAATGCGGCTTTTTTATATTACAGGCCACTATTACGGTTGCCATTGGCACAGCCGTGTCCCCGCCACCAATCCAAGTCTTAGTAAAACCATTTTGTCGGCAACATGAATGTCCATGGTGTCGTTACAATCGCAATCGTAAGTGCTACTTTGAAACGCAAACGGGCTTCTGCAATAACAGGCACCAGTGTGATTTTATAGTTAAAAAGAAAAATGAAGTAAGATGCTACAACCATTGAGATTAAAATGATAACCACCGCCAAAGGATGACTAAATGGGTCATAGCTAATGGCTGAAGTAATTTCATAGGACAAACCTATTTTTTCCTCTAACATAGTACAAAGGAATAAAATCAAGGCACCAATAATATCTGCTAAAAATCCAAACAACCAAACTTTTAAAATACTTTTCTTATAAAATGTTTTTAAGTTGATTTGTGAATTAGAAATTTTAAAAAGATAAAAGCAAACAATCAGCACGATTGAATCAATTACATAGTTTCCGAAAAGCGTAATGAAAATGACCGGTGGAAAAAACAATAAAAACCAAATTGGGAAAATAACATTATAAGTTTTCATGCTCCTCGCTCTCCTTCAAAAGAAAAATTTTTACCGCATTGTAATGTACTTGAACCACCAAAAAACTAAATAGGCATAGCTAACAACGATAAAGATCGCCCACAGCTTGAAATGACTAAGTTCAACCAACAACCATTGAAATTCATCATATTCATAAGGTCTTCCAATTCCAGTAGCCAAAGACACAATAAACATGATGAACGGGAGTAGTATTGTCACTATATTTAGTGGAACCGTAACTTTCTTTTGAAAAATAGCAGCAATAGCCATGGATATTGTTAGAATAAAAAATAAGTAATACAGGACAACAGCCCAACCCGGTAATGAAGCTGAAAGAATGACCTGTGAATGTGTAAGAAAATATAATATTTTCATGCTAATCCCCCATTCTTATTCTTCTTTTAGTTCTTTTAATCTATTAATGGCGTCATCTAGATTAAATGTACTAAAACGACGATAATTTTCTTCGTCTAGAATTCGATAATGTTGGCTAATAATATTTTGCTGTAAGCGAAAGTTCCCTTCTTTTGAAACCTCCTTCCACCAAACCTTTCCACCCATTGTTTTCTCTTTTTTACCTTCAGTGTTTTTTAATCCAATTAATTTAATAAATTCAACTGGATCATCACCCAACACAGCGTTTAGAATCTCACTATGATTAAATAATGCACAGATTGCTACAATTGTTGTCCAATTGGCGGTATTTCTCTCTTTTTCAATTTGGACAAGTGTTTTTTTGGATAGTCCAAGTATCTCAGCCATTTTATCTTGGGTGTAACCCTGCTCGGTACGAATTAGCTTTATTTTTTCTGAGATTATGATAATTGCAGTTTCCCGTTCCATAATACACCTCTTTTACATCTTTAGTGTAATTATACACTTTTGGTATGATTTTACAATAAAAATCAAATTAAGCACAAAAAAAGCAGAGGACTCCTCTGCGAATTTGTTTAATATTATTTTTTTCATAAAGAAATCAACTGGGACAGATACATTACGTTGTAAACATAGAATAAGATCAAAAATCGGGCTTACCGATATTTTGCTGACAGGAGCTACGGGCTCTGTCCTTAACATGACCGAATTTTTCGTTTTTATGGTCAGGGAATGTGGGTTCCGACCTTATCATGGCCGCATTTTTTAGGAGAGTAGAAATGGTCTTCATATGTGTTCTATGATTCCCGGTTTCTTGGGCTTCCTTAGATTCTGGGAATCATACACCTTCTATGATTTCCGGTTTCCTCGTCTTCCTCTTATTCTGGGA
>JAEWMK010000520.1 GCA_023457235.1 Bacillota bacterium | reverse complement strand
TTCGATAAAGATCCATATATCCTCGATCCATCACATAGGTTGCATCAGAAATCTCAATTAAGAAATCTCCGCCTTCGTGGTCAGTAACTTTGCCGTTAGAAGGTACTATTTTATCTGGGTAACTTAGATCGGAGGATGCGACAACCAAACGTGTGTGCATCTTAACCACATTCCATCCTTTCGTAACATAAGCCCAATCAGATAAAACAGCTGGAAGACTAATATGTGTCGCATCAACGATGCGAAGTATTCCAATGTCCGGAGGAAGACCGGTTAAACTATTTGTATAGTGTTCAATTAAATGAACGACTTTAAAGAAGAGATTTTGTAGTATAGCTGTATCTAACTCGTTAATTCTTCGACTTAACTGGGAACTACTGATGCTTTTTAAATCAATAAACTCCATTAAATCTTTATACGCGCGCATTTTGATATCAAATTCAGGATAGGATTTCCAATTATCCAGCTGAGCTACAATAAAGATCTTCACCAGCGCCTCTATAGTTAGTTTTTTATTACCATAGTTCAAGAGAGGGCAAGCTAAATCTTTTGAAGGTAAAAATGACAAACATTGACGTAGTACAGTTTTTTGGTTTAATATTGTATTGCTCATAGGGAGCTCCTTTTGTAGAAAGTTTGTTTTGTTGTTGGGAACAAACAAACATCTAACATTTCTACAATAGGAGCTTTCTTTTTGTTTGTCTACAAAAATCAATAAGTGAATTTACATATTTTTCAAGCTATGCAAAGCTAGTGTTCCCGACCCTGCGGACCAGCCCGGGGCCCACATCAAATAAAACATATCCCACCATCCACAACTATGTTTTGTCCCGTTACATAGGATGCTTTGTCGGATAACAGCCACAACACAACTTCAGCGGCTTCATCAGGAGTACCAATTTTCCCTAACGCATTAAATTCTCGATACTTACTTTCTAGCTGCAAAGCTTCTTCTTTCGTCATATTCACAAACTTCTTTTCTAGTAATGGTGTTCTTATTGCTCCCGGACTTACTGTGTTAACTCTTATTCCATGTTTACCGTATTCCTGAGCAATCGATTTAGAAAGTGCAATGACGCCACTTTTACCAGCAGAGTAAACAGCTGTGCCGGCACTACATAGTAAAGCATCGACAGATGAGGTGTTAACAATCACTCCACTTTTTTGTTTATACATGATTTGTAGTTCATATTTCAATGATAGCCAAACACTTTTCAAAGTAATATCCATTAATCGATCATAATCTTCTTCAGAAAACTCATGCGTTGGTGCATGTGTTATTTCATCGTTAGCTGCATTGTTGAAAGCCAAATCTAAACCACCAAAACAGTCGAGCGTTTGTCTTAGCACGCTCTTTACTTGTTCACTCTTTGTTATATCGGCTGAAAGAAATTCAACATTTGCGTTGATCTGCCTCAGTTCAGCTAATGTATTTTTACCTTTCTCTTTATTTCTACCTACAATTACGACTTTGGCGTCATTTTCTGCTAACTTCTTCGCAACAGTAAAGCCTATTCCAGAAGTGCCACCTGTAATTAAAGCAACTTTATCCTTAAAATCCATTGTTTTCGCCCTTTCCAATTCCATTTTTTTAAATTCATAGCTTAATAATGCAAGAAAATAGTAATGGGTGGATTCATGAAAAAGTCATTAATTTTGAGATGACTTTTTTGGCGGGTCTTCTCAAAAACTTATATCCTAATAAACACTTAAAAAGTATAATAATAGTAAATAATGGAAACGTCGGAATTGGAGGAAATTATGTTTTCATACATAACACGGGAATGGTATTGGTTTGATTACGGTATTGTTTTTTTGCGATTACTTTGGTACGTTATTAATCTTTTTATCATATTTTCAACTTCAAATTTAGGATTGAATCAATATTTAGTGGTTGTGCTTTTTACTTTTTCCTATTTAATACCACAATCTTTTCATCTGCCGAATCGGATTTCGTCTTTTGGATTTATTTTATCTGAGCTGGTCTTAACAGGTAGTTTGTTTGTATGGCTCTCAAATTATTCCTTATATGTTGTTGATTTAATGTGGATCCCGATTTTATCGATCGCATTTCTTTCAACTCAAAAAACGCAATGGTTGGGTTTATTAGGATTTATTCTACTTCCATTATCTATTTTGATTTTCGTTAATTTTTCTTTAGATTTATTGCTTCAATATACAGTAGCCATAATTTTGTTTGGAACACTCGGTCTTGCTTTTCGCTTCCTTATTCAAAGAAGCGAAGATCAAAAGCTGCTGCTGAAAGAATTACATTTAAAAAATGAGCAGCTTGTTCAACTCTCCGGAGAGATCGAATATTTAACATTAAAAGAAGAAAGAAACAGGATTGCCCAGGACCTTCACGACGCCATTGGCCATACCTTTACTACAACAATCGTTGGTTTAGATGCACTCACAAGATTAATAGATAAAGAGCCTGATATGGCAAAGGAACAAGCGGTCGAATTATCAAAGTACACTCGTGAAGGACTGGATGAAATTCGTAAATACGTCCATGCCTTACCTTTCAAAGAAGAAATTTCGATCGATTTTGCTTTTCAAAAAGTCATTCATTCTTTTACAAAAACAACGGGGATGGTCGTCTTATACGAGTCAGATGATTCTGGAGAAGGATCACAATTTATTCATAAACAACACATCATCACTCTCACACGTTGTCTTCAAGAATCCCTTACCAATGCTGTAAAGCATGGACAGGCAAATAAAATATCTGTAAAACTCAAACAAAGATTGGAAGGGATATCATTAACGATCCAAGATAACGGAGTTGGAAATGAAGAATTAATTTTAGGCTTCGGCCTGTCAACAATGAAACAACGAATAGAGGAATTGGGCGGTATGTTTAAGATAGACTCAGGTAAATTGGGGACAACTATAGAATTGATACTGCCTATTAATGGGGGAATTGCACATGAATAGAATTTCTATTGTTATCGCTGAGGATCAAGCTCTGTTAGGAAAAAGCTTAAAGATATTACTCGAATTAGAGGATGAAATCACGGTCAAAAGTATTGCAAGAAATGGTGAAGAAGCAATAAAAGCATGTTATGAACACAGACCGGATTTAGTATTAATGGATATTAACATGCCCATCATGGATGGCGTTGAAGCAACCACAATTATAAAAAGGGAATTACCTGAAATTAAGGTTTTAATGCTTACTACATTCGAGGAAGTTAATTATGTAAGGGCAGCATTGCAGGCGGGTGCCGAAGGATATTTGCTTAAAGCAATGGAGCCGGAAGTATTAATCGATGGGATTAAGATTATTTGTAATGGTGGAACATTAATTCCGCAGCATTTGGCAAAAGCACTAGTTACTCAAATAACCTCCGGTACTTTTCAGGAAGAAGTCGAGGAATTGACAGAGCGCGAAATTAGTATATTAAAAAGCATAGCAGCCGGCTTATCCAATCAAGATATTTCCGACAAATTATTTTTATCACAAGGCACAGTCAAAAATTATATCTCTAATTTATATAGTAAGATAGGTGTTAAAAACCGAACGGCCGCAATAAGGTACTGGAAAGAACACAACAAGAAAAATCCCCTATGATTTAGGGGATTTTTTATAAAAAATTCTAGTCATTAATATTAGTAAGATGTTTAAACCGATTGTAAAAGCAAAGTATAAAGCATACGCTTTTGCCTCTTGAATATCTTTTAATACGATAAAACTAAACTTTGAATTTACATCTTCATTAAGGAAAAATGAATTTGCGAAATTCATGAATGCATGAATAATCGAACCAACCCATACTGCTCCTGATTTAAAATAGATATACATGAATGAGATACCAGTTATAAATAAAATTAGAAAGTAAACTGGGGATAATCCTTTAAAAACATGCATGATAGCAAAAAGTAATGATGAAATAATGAGCATTCTAAACAATCTTAAATGCTGCAGATTTTTATAAAAATACGCACGATTGGTAATTTCCTCATGAAGAGCAGCTAAAATCCAGCTAATTAAAAATGGGAAAATGAACAAATATTGATGAGATGACAAAAAGCCATAGTCATATTCAATGCTAACTAAATGAGCTATTTCTAATCCTCTAACGAACAACCAATAACAGAGAAATACAATAAGACTAGCGATAAGGCTAAATAAAAGATCCCCTTTCTTTATAGAAAAGCCCAGTGTACGAATCGGCTTTTTATCAATAATTTTATAGAATAACAAAGCAACCCCAATCATAGAAACACTGATTCCCCCACCAAAAACAACGAAAAGTAACGGATCTTGATAGACTTGTTCACGAATCCCCATTAAATCTAGGCCGCAAAATATCCTCCAGCAACCACAACATTAATAATTGACAGTAAAAGAATACGAACATACTCTTTTCTCATGTCCCCTCAACCCTTTCATATCTTGTTAAAATTAGCTTACATAAAAAAAGTCATGAGAGGATTCACGAGAAAGTCATTGAAATAATATGACTATTTATGTTTTATTTCACCTGCCTTTTTTTGCAATAATTCATATCAGCAACTCAATTGGTAAATAATATCCAGGAGGTGATTATATGGCTGAAAAATACAGTATAGCTCAACTAGCCAGGCAAAGAATCGTAGCAATCATAA
The DNA here is from genome assembly GCA_023457235.1 of Bacillota bacterium. Lineage (GTDB taxonomy): Bacteria > Bacillota > Bacilli > Bacillales > Bacillaceae_J > Schinkia. The sequence continues at coordinate 1,903 of JAEWMK010000520.1, read as the reverse complement.
TTCAAAATGATGGTACTTAAATGAACAAGAGTGCGTTTGAAAAACTAATATGGAGTATTGCCCTTCCGGGGTTTGGTCAATTTTTAAACGGAAAAGTTATAAAAGGTATTATTTTTGTTGCACTTGAATTTCTAATTAATGTAAAAGCCAATTTTAATAAAATCATACTTTTAAGCTTTAATGGAAGAATTAACGATGCTGTATCCGAAACGGACTTTGGATGGTTAATGTTTTATCCTTGTTTATACTTTTTTTCAATGTGGGATGCCGTTAAAGACGCAGGTGGTGCAAAGGACGACTACTCTTTTCTCCCATATGTTTTTTCCGCATTTTTTGTTACTGTTGGTATAATGTACTCATCAAACTTAAAGATTTTTGGAATATTTTTTGGCCCTGTTTGGCTTCCTATGTTGCTTGTTATTCCCGGAGTAATAACCGGACTCATTCTTAGAAAAGTTTTGAAGGTTATCTACTGAAGCTCTCCCGCATTTATAAAGGAGAGCTATTTTTGGTTTCAAGGTTTGTGGGACACGGAACCCGACCCCACGGCTCGCTTTTGTACCCATTTTATGGGACGCAGTTCCCGACCCTGTGGCTTTTGAATATCCTAAGATAAATGCTTACTTCGAGGTGGCAGATGATGAGAATATATGTTGTACAAAGAGGAGACACTCTTTCGAGGATCTCTCATAAATTTGGGACTACCAATCAACAAATTGTTTTTGCTAACGGTTTGGAGGACCCAAACAGATTGGTTGTTGGTGAGGCGTTAGTGATCCCTGCTCCTTACCAACAATATGTAGTGCAGGCCGGGGATACACTATGGTCAATAGCTTACCGTTTCAGTGTAGCAATTCAGGAGATTGTAAAAGCAAATCAGTTAACCGACCCATCGAGACTTTTTGTCGGTCAAGTACTAACCATTCCGGTTATTTATCATTCCGTTCAACCAGGTGAGACATTATGGTTAATTGCGAATCGTTATGGGGTAAGCGTTTCAGCCATTGTTCAAGCAAATCACATTCAAAATCCTGAGATGCTTTATATTGGGCAAAGACTAAGAATCCCTGAAGCGCCAAAGAGAGCCATGGAAGTAAATGCTTATATAACTAGGATGGGCCAGAATGGAGCTAATCTTGTTTCGCTATATGCACCATATTTAACCTATATCAGTCCATTTAGTCATAGTGTTACGGAGACCGGGAGTATTCCCCCATTAGATGTTGATCCTATCCTTACAGTCTCTCGGAACAGAAATGTTTCCCCACTACTTGTAATTACAAATCCAGAGTTTAATCCAGACAAAGCCGCCATTATATTACGAAATGAAGACCTCCAGAATACTCTCATTACCAATATATTAAAAGAGCTAAAACAAAAAGGGTATTCAGGTGTTAACATCGATTTTGAATATGTCTACCCTGAGGATAAGGAAAACTTTAATAATTTCCTTCGTAGAGTTGTTAAACGTATAAAACCAGAGGGTTACTCAGTTTCAACAGCACTTGCCCCTAAGTACAGTTCGGAACAACAAGGATTACAATATGCAGCTCATGACTATCGTGCTCATGGGGAAATTGTTGATTTTGTAGTGATCATGACTTACGAATGGGGTTGGATTGGAGGCCCACCAAAAGCTGTTGCTCCTATTAATGAGGTAAGAAAAGTGCTAGATTATGCGGTTTCCGTAATTCCTCGACATAAGATTGTTATGGGTATACCGCTTTATGGATATGATTGGAAAGTCCCTTGGAAATATGGAACATGGGCTGATACTATCACTCCAAGAGAGGCTGTCAACATTGCGGCAAAAAATGGTGTTGCCATTAACTATGATAAAACCTCAGAGTCCCCGTTCTTCCATTATACAGATCAATTAGGTCAACAGCATGAAGTGTGGTTT
>JAEWMK010000519.1 GCA_023457235.1 Bacillota bacterium | reverse complement strand
CGTTTTGCTCAAAGGGCACTTTACGACGGTGAGCATCATGAACTTGGAATTCTGTTCGTGCATGATGAGAAAGAATGGACAAATGAGGCTGTTTAAAAGTGTGATTTTTCATAATTACCCGGATTTTTTTCATAATTCTCCGGACTGATTTTTCATAATTCTCCGGAATGGATTTTCGCATTTTAAGTTTAAAGTATGAACAAAAACTATTGCCACAATAATTTATTATTGTGGCAATAGTTTTAGAAAGGGTTTTTATTTTGGATAAACTACTTTTTAGACCAAAACCATACCCAGATGAGAGTCTAAGGGGATATATATTAAGGTTAACCGAGCAAAATGATTATTCAACAACAGCTTGGATATATGATAACGTAGGAATTTTAACAACAGATATTACCTCAAAATTATTGTTTATTAAAGACTATAATGGTTTAAATATAGATAGGCTTGCTTTTTACACGGAAAACGAAAAAGAAGTATTACTTTCTTTAAGTTTTTTTAATGAAATAGGAAAGTTTCAAGATATTTATCCTAAAGAGGTCAATAACGCCTTGGTTAGAGGTATAAATACAAATAGAACAAAGGTGTGTCCAGAATGTCTTAAATCAAGTCCTTATTTAAGAAAAAGTTGGGACATAACGTTTATGACGTGTTGTCCTGTACATAAAATATTATTAATTGAAAGATGCCCTAATTGTAATAGTTATTTAAAGCATTTTAATCGAGGTTCTAGTGTGAATCAATGTAAATGCGGTTTTGATTTGACAAAAGTTCTTACCACACATGTTAAAGATGCGGATACTCTACTATCTTCTCTGATTGCCAAAAAAGTAAATAATAAATTGGGTAATGTAAAAAGTGAAATAAATCCATTTAGCAGATTACCCTTATTACACATATTATTTATAATGGACTTTTTCTCCTTAAACATCGTAAGATACTTTGAAGTTAATCATAAAAGGTTTATTAGAGATTTACCTTTAAGCGATCTTCATAATATTTTCAATAAAGTGATCAATATATTTCTTAATTGGCCATTGGGTTATTATGAATTTTTGGATGATTTTAGAAAAATACCAAAAAATAATAATTTTACTGGTGTAAAAAAGGAATTTGGGAACTTATACAGACATACGTTTTCCTATTTTAATGATGATATTTACAGTTTCTTAACAACAGCGTTTGAAAACTATCTATATAAAGAGTGGAACGGTGGATTATTGGAGAGATTTGGATACAAATCTGAATATATTAGTGGTGAACAAGCAAGGATTATGCTGAAAACAGATTATAATAATATAGTTAAATTAATCAATACTGGAGAAATTGAAGGGATCGTAAGATCAAGAAATGAGAAATCACAAATATTGGTAAATGGAAAAAGCTTAAAAAACTTTATAAAAAAGATTGATGATATAAACAAGCTATATGTAAGTAGGGAAGAGGGCGCAAAACTATTAGGAGTTTCAAACTTTATCATCAATAAATTTATAAAAGATCAAATAATAAATGCAAAAAGAAAAAAAACAATAAATAATAAATCGATGGATTGGATTATTGAAATCAAGTCGATTAGTGATTTGCTTTATAAGATTGAAAAAAATTCAAAGCCGGCTAATTTAGTACCCTTAGATACTGAAATGGTAACCTTTGATAAGGCTTCTCAAATTTGCGGAATAGGTACACTGGGATTAATTAAAAAGGTATTAAAGAAAGAGATAATCCCTTATGCAATAAAAACGGGAAGTGGTATAAAAAAGTTTTCTTTTATTAAAGGTGATTTAATCCCTGCAGGGAGCAATTTGACCCAAAATCAATTTGCAAAGAATTATGGTGTAACCAATACTACGGTACAAATTTGGATTAGTCAGGGATACCTAAAAGTAGAAAAAAGACTTATTACTGCTCAGTCTATAAATGAATTTTCACAGAACTATATCGGTTTAAATGCACTTGTAAAAGAATTCAATAATGAATATAGTCCGATGAGATTGTTGATGGCTCTTTTTAGTATGGGTGTAGAGCCAGTTAATAAAGAACTTTCTCAAAAAGGTTATTTGTTTGAAAGAAAAATAGCATTAGGAGCCTTAAAAAATAATAAACAAAAAATCTATTTGACAGCAAAAGAAGCTGCAATGAAATTTAATATTGGCCAATCAGCAATTTATGCTTGGATTAAGAAAGGCTTTATAAAAAGTGAAACAAATTTTAATACTAATTTTATCAAAGTAGAGGATTTAAGAAACTTTGAAAAAAAATATGCTTGGTTAAGTAAGTTGAATCTTATTACTAAATTAAAAGAACCTTATATATTGAAGGAATTACAGCAAATGGGAATTAGGCCCTTAATAATAGATGAGAATGATAATGGCTTACCTTATATTTTTAATCAAAAAGATGTTCAAATATTTTTAGAAAGTAGACTAGTGCAAGGGGATTTTACTTGATTATTTGCATCATCTTTCCTCCATTTACGGGATTATTTTTCCTATGAATTTATATGATAAATTATGGAAGAAGAATAAATAAAATCTGAAATATAAAATGAATAGTCAAAAGCATTAAATGAAGGTTTTTGACTATTCAATATTTAGAACCTCCTTAATTAGTTCAACAAAAGAAATTAATACGTCATAAATTCATTAATGCCCTTTTAGTAAATAGAATTCTTTCACCATCATTAAATCTCGGTCCTGAAACAGCTACAATCTTCCCGTTTGAATATTTAGTTAGAATTGACTTGCTACTTAATTTACTTATCATCGACAATTCAAATGTTGTAAAGTATTTTGACTGGAAATTGTTAAAAGAATTATATGTAATCTCAATATTATTCTTTGCATCTAAACGATTAGTGTTAATCCAATATTCTATATCTTGTTTTTTAACTCCTAATAGGAATGCTGCGTCTTTAATAGGTATCTTACCACTTCTATTTGCGCTTTCGAGAATTATCCTTCGAATAATTCTAAATAAAATATCCTTTGATATTACTGTGTCTCCAAATTTTTCCCCACATAATTGGAATGGTAATATTCCTGCAAGCATCGCTTTAATGATAATATACGAGTGTTGTACACCAACCCATTGAAAAGCTTTATTTAATATTATGTTTGCCCCATTAATCTCAGAAGTTTTCTCTTGTAATTTACAATTAAATTTTTCTAATGTATTCCTAGGAATTTCCCATCTCTGCACAGAACCGATTTGAATATTAGTAGCAGGATTTAATACATTATTCGCAAGAATGTTGTAAGTAGCTTTAGGGCTGGTACCCCAAATTTTTCTTAACTCTTCTTTTGAGATTGTTTCCTTATATTTGGCTTGCCAATCTTGAATGTCATTTTTGCTGGCAAAGAAAAATTCAATGTTTTTAAAGGTACACTTACTTACCTTTATAAAGTCACTCTTTCTTATAGTATCCTCTTTTAGTTGGGTAAGCAGGCATGCCTGTTTTAAACTAATAAATTGATCCAGATTATTATCAAGTAATTGCTCTTTGAGTAAATAGTTCATGAACTCAGTGTATAGCGGCTCAAGGTCTGTTCCAATAAGTTTATTAAGTACATCGATAAATATACGAAATTTATTAGTATCTTCTCTATTTTTAAATAAACTGATGTATTTATAAAATTGACCCGGCCATTCTTTTAAAATTTTAAAGGAATGTAGGTATAGTGGAATTGCTTGAGTTAATGTTTTAGTTTTTTTTAAACGGGTTCTAGCAATTACATTTCCGTTATACTTAATATCCTCAATTGTAAGAATATCCTCATTATTTATTGTTTGTGGTAACCATGTCGCTAAAAACTCTAAAGCATTATAGAATACAGTGGAATTTCTTATCCAACTATTAATATTCATAGTCCTATCTTGAAAAAAGAATTTATCAATTTCTTTTTGGTATTCAAGTACAAGAGGATTTCTTGCAATTTTAGATTTTGATGCGGAAACAGCCATTCCACAAATACATTTGTCATTTACAACTGCTTTTATTGTAAAATCTCGGTTACAGTTCTGGCATTTATCAATTAAATAAACCTTATGTTTACTACATATTGTACTATAAGAAAAACTCCAATCCATTCGATGATAGGGGTCTTCATATTGGCATTCTGGACAAACCTTTGTTGTTTGGTATAAAAACCACGGACATTTTATTTTATTTTTGTTATTATCAACCTTTAAATCATGTACATCTAAAAAATAAGAAAAAGTCATTTTTTTGGCTAATTCTAAGTCAATTTTTAAAAACATAGATATATCCTCTACAACCTTTGGATCCCCCCAATTAATGGAGTTCTCACTTAGTTTGTATTCTGAAAATACAAAAAAGTTATCTTTTATCCATCCGAGATTATCCATAAGGTTTTCTCTAGCAGTTCTGTAAAATAACCCTGTTAGGCTTTCATTCTTATTAGGCTTTACATAAAAAAGTAGCAACGAACATTCACCTCATTTTTAGTAATGTCCATTAATATATTTTGGTATACTAAATATGGGTGATATTATGAAGCAAGCTCGGAAAATAAAAGCGTCCAAAAAAGGTAGTTTTAGGGGATTTTCACCTAGCAGAAAATGTGACGAAATGGTCGCATGGGAGAGTCTTTTAGAAAAAGACTTTATTAAGGTTTTAGATTTTGATCCTTCTATAGAGCAAATACAATCACAACCTAGAAAAATAGAATACAGATATAAGGGAAAATTACATCATTATGTTCCCGATTTCTTGGCTATAACAAGGGATAAACATAGTATTTTATTCGAAGTAAAACCAGAAGAAAAAGTAAATGATGAAGAAAATAAAGTTAAGTTTGAAGTAGGTAAAATCTATTGTAAATCAAAAGGATGGGAATTCCAAGTCGTTAATGAAGCAGATATTCGTAAAGGATATTTAATACAGAACCTTGATTTAATAAGAAAAGTTGATGAACGCTCAACTAAACAAAGCACTATAATGCAAATATATGATTTTATAAAGGAAAATGGAAAATGTAAAATAAGCGATTTAAGAGATAATTTCTCCAATATACCGAGAGCAGAGTTCGACGCAAACTTATATTATATGATCTATAATCATTATTTTGAAATTGATCTTATTAATGAGTTACTATGTGAAAAAACTTTAATTGATATTGTAAGGTGATAATGATGAGCACTTTTTCATTTGTTGCGGGAACAAAGTTTATGATAAATGAAGACAAGTATATTGTTCGGAAAGAAATTAATGGAGCAATTGAAATTGAAAATCTAAATTACAAAAAAACTGAAATTTGGAACAAGAATGATCTATTAGAAAAATGGTCTAATGAAGAATTAGTATTTAGAAACGAGGATTGGAGTAGTAATGAAGAGAAACTTGAAGATTTTTCAACATTAGATTCCGAATCAATAAATGAAGCAAAAAGAAGATTTGAGATTTTGAAGCCAGTAGTAAATGGTGAAATATTACCGTCTGAAATTAATTCTTATTTAAGTACATTAGAGCCCAAAGTCGGTAGATCAACTTTTTATGAATGGAAAGGTAGATGGGACAAATTTGGAACCATCCGAGCACTTGTAAAATATAAACCTGGTCCAAGAGATCATAATACAAAAGAAGAACTATTGAATATAATAACGGAAATAGTGACTGAATACCAATATGATGGTCCAAAGTTTACTGATGCACATCTTTTTTCCGAATTCAATTTAAGGATAGATGAGATTAATGAGTTTAGGGACGAAGGTAAGAAAATAAATAAAATATCTCGTTCTACTTTTTATAGAAGAAAAAGAGATATAGAGGATGAATTCAGAAAAGATGAAAAAAGGTTAGGAAAAGTTGAAACAGAATTAAGAATAAATGGTTCTAGAAAAGAAGTAGTGGTTACAAGGCCCCTTCAGCGAGTTGAGATTGATTGGACCCCTGTAGATGTTTTGTTAATTAATCCTGCTACACTTAAACCACAACGACCATGGCTTGTATATGCTATTGATAAATTTACCGGTCATCCACTTGGGTTTTATGTAACATTTGATGATGTAGATGCAGCTGCTGTAAAACAATGTTTATTACATGTTATCATGCCAAAAACCTACATAAAAACGCTTTACCCATTAGTTGAAAATGAATGGGTTGCCTACGGTAAGCCTAATGAGGTTATTTTTGATAATTCTAAAGTAAATGAATCATTTGATGTAAAGGATGCTTGTCAACAGTTAGGCATTGATGTTCAATTTTGCAAAGTAGGAGCAGGTTATCAAAAAGGCTCAATAGAAAGAGGATTTAAAACTCTGAATACTACTTGGATTCATACATTGGCAGGTACAACTTTTTCAAATGTTTTTGAAAGAGGGCTTTATGATTCTGAAGGTCAAGCTTGTATAACAATGCAAACGTTTATCTATATGGCACATCTTGTTATGGTTGATATTGTTGCAAATAAATATAGTAAAAGACGCGGTGGAAAACCGAGAGACTTGTGGATAAAGGGATTGGAAGCTGATCCAAGCCTTTCTTTAATCCCACAAAGTAAAAAAGAATTAAAACTTATATTTATGAGTGGAATTGACTATAGAAGACCTCAAAGCAAAGGTGTAGTTATTATAAATGAATGGTACAATAGCCGAAAATTAATGGAGCTAAGGAATAATTTAATAAATGAAGTCAAGGATGAAAACAAGATAGAGGATGTTAGGGTTAGGTACGATAAGGCGGACATGCGGTCAGTATATGTCTTTGATAAATTTAAAAAAATATATATTGAGGCCAAACAAACTGGATTTGAAAGAAAGAAAATTAACGCCGAATTACCAGTACATTATTCACAGTTGCAGCTAGATTCCTCGATGAAAACAAGTGAGGAAAAAAAAGATGATGTAACTGCCTTAGCAAGAACGATGAGAAAAGTAAAAGGATTGGCAGAACGGGATAAACTGAAATATAAAAAACAAAAGCGACAAATGCAGCAAGAGCAGAAAAGCGGCCTGCAAAAAAGCTCTAAATATGAAGGCATTTCCTCAGCTGGCATTACAGAATTACAATTAGAAAGCCCTAGTGAAGCAGACACTATTATTGTACAAGTTGAGGAACAACAGGATAATAAAAATACTAAAAAAACTTCTACAAAGAAGAAAAAGTCAGATAAAAATAATGAAGTGGAACAACCATTTATCGATGTTAGTTATGATATAGATTTGGATTCTTTACCTGATTATGATGTCAGTTTTAAAAAGTGAGGCAAATGAAAATGGAACAAAAGTTTAAATCTCTAAAAGGGAAAGCTCCGGACCTGAAGGAAATAAAGAGAAGGAAAGAGCATGTTAAAACTATCATTATACAATACCCTCGTTATAAAGCGTTAATAGATAAAATAGAGGAACATCATCAGTTATCATTGGGCTCCGTTCAGCCTGATGGATTATTTCTATATGGTGAAACAGGGTTAGGGAAATCCACAATCCTTAAGGAGTATGAAAGCAAATATCCAAGGCATGTTGTTGATGGATGTACAAAAATCCCTGTTTTATATTTAATTGTACCGGTAGGAGCAACACCAAAATCAGTTGCTTCAAAAATCTTGTACAAAATGGGTGATCCTAATTTTGACCGTGGAACTGAAAATAATATGACCGCCCGTATATTGTCCTTTGTTGAAAAGTGTGAAGTTGAAATGATAATTATAGATGAGTTCCAACATTTAATTGACAGCGAAAGTAAGAATGTTTTAAACAAAGCATCAAATTGGGTAAAGAATTTAACAAATGATATTAAAATTCCGATATTAGTATGTGGCATGCCAGAATCAGAAAGAGTTTTTGCATACAATGAACAGTTAGACCGGCGTTTTTGTGAAAAGCAAAATTTACAGCCATTTTCATATCAATCAAAAGAAGATCAAATAGAGTTTAGGGCTTTTTTAAACGGCATAGATAAGCAACTTCCTTTTCCAGAACAATCTTATATAGCAGATCCTATTTTGGCACAAAAAATGTTTTATGCAACTAATGGGAATCCCTTTTATATAAAGAAAATTCTTGAAGAAGCAACAGTATCCGCTCTTAAAAATGGCTGTGACTCAATTGAGGAAGATGATTTGTATATTGCATTTAAATCCATTACATTATCATCTAGACCATTTGTTATAAACCCTTTTAACAATGAAAATTTTAATCTGTTAGATTTTTATGAACAAGAGAAAAGAATGAAGAAATCAAGGTAATGTGAAATTTTTGTGATGATTGTAAGAGTCTAAGGAGGTAATTGCATGCACAATGATAATGAAATTGGTTATATACCTGACGGTCTTTATAGTTTAAGGTTTACAACCAACCCAACTGAATGTGCTTTAAAAAGTGAAAGTGATATGTTCATTTTACCTAGATTGTACCAAGATGAATTTTCAGAATTTAAAAATGGATCTAAAGAAGTAGCTGCATTATTCAATAAAATTACGTATAACGAATCAGGGAGATCACTTGTGATTAATCTGTTATCGGCATTTGAAAAGGGGGTTCCTTATAACCGTATACCAGTCCCTTTACTAATTAATAGATTATTTGAACTTATAAAAGTGAATAATATCCAGTTTATTATTATGGATAACTCTCAGGGATTAAATGGTCAAAGTTCGAATCATTTAATTAAACAAACATTAGATTTGCTAGAATCGTTATCAATAAAATTAAATATTCCGGTTGTTCTTTGTGGTCATCATTCTTTTTATAATTTGGTAAAAACCAATAAGTTCTTTAATAATAGATATAATGTATTTGAAAAAGGACTAAACATCTCCGCAAATAGGCAAAGCCTATATTTTAATGTTTCATAAATAATTTTACCTGATTTATATTTGTAAAATAAAAAGGGTATCCCAAAGTTTTGGGGTACCTTAGTTGTTTGCTATGATTTTTTCGTCCTTTCAACAGGACTCAAAACAGAAATATATACATTGCCCTCCTGTATAATTGGCTGGAAGATATCTAATGGCCGTGGTGGCGGTCCCCTAATATTATTTCCCAATTCATCGTATTCTCCACCGTGGCAAGGGCAATAAAACGTCATTCCTTCAGCCTTTTGTTGTTCGTCAGCATAATTTGCCGTATATCCCAAGTGTGTACAAATTGGGGACATAAATAACAATTTCTGATTAGCCTCATCTTTTCCTACATATACAAATCCTATTTGCCCGTAAATAATCCATCTTTAATTGTGGAAACATACTCAACTTTTTTGGGGAAAGGTCCTTTTTCTATTTCACTTAAAGGTCCTAGGTCTGCCATAGCACTAGTATCAATCTTTTTTCTTTATCATTACACCCAGCTAAACCTAACTGAAGAACAGAAAGTGCCACAATTTCAATAGTACCTATAATGGATATTTCCCAACATCGTTATTTCAATAAGTCCGCAATAAAGTACATAAAGTTTTAACACTTTATCAATTGTTTCTGCAAGATTTTCTTTTAGTCTAAAGTGGTTCTTATTAAGTATCAATAAATAAGGTGTGAATTTTGATCATTACTGTAAAGAAATAGCAAACAGCAAACCCAGAACCGAAAGGAAAATAATTGAAGAGAGGAAACAAATGAAAAAAATAATTATTGCTTTATTTGTAGTTCTTTTTATTGGATTGATTATTTTTATTTCAACTTTCTACATGTCAAATGATGCGGAAACACATGGTAGTCACATTCCGAATAATATAGGAGCCTTTCAACTAACAAATAAAATTGAAGGTGATGAAGCTAAAGAAATAATGAATGAAATCCATGGGCAAAAAGTAGATCTTGATCAAGCATATGCTCTTGAATATCAAACTGTTGGTGGATCATATGCACTAGTTTGGATTTCAGAAACAAACGATGAAGAAATACCAATCAGATTATTGGAAAGTATGCAAAGAATCGTTAATAACAGCCAGTCTTATTCAGAACAACAGGAAAAGGAGTTTAATAATATCATTGTAAACTATGCTTTTAGGAAGGGATTAGATCATTACTACTTTGTAATTGACAACCGTTTTATTTGGGTTTCTACATTTGAAGACAAGAAATCTTACTTTATAAAAAATGCGGTAAAAAACTTTTGATTACATATATAAATTTCAAATCTGTGTTTGGTATATCTACACCTTAAAATAAACGATCATTCTTTTCAAGCATTCCGAAGAGAGCCAACATTTAAGGTGGCACGCTAAAGAAGAACTTCTTACATAAGATCTGAAAAAGAAAAAAATAGTTTGTTAGATTGAGGAAGAATTGTTACTATGATTCTTCCCTTTAATAATTTAAAAGGGGGAAGGTAAGTATGACAAGAATTCTTGTTGTTGATGATGAATGGGCAATAAGAAATTTAATAAAAATGCACTTGTCTGATTATTATGAAGTGGTAGAGGCTGATAACGGATTTGAAGCTCTTTCTATGGTTGAAGAAACGAAACCTCATTTAGTAATTCTTGATATTATGATGCCCAAAATGAATGGGTGGGAAGTATGTGGAAATATTAGATTCATTGATCAAACACCTATTTTAATGTTAACAACACGAGATGACTTGAAAGATCGGTTAAGGGGATTAGAGGTTGGTGCTGACGATTATTTAGTAAAACCTTTTACCCCAGAAGAATTAATTGCAAAAGTAAATGTAATGATGCGTAGATCTTTAAAAAATGAAGACCAATATCATGAAAAGTCAGAAACATTTATTGAAGAATTACTTATTGATCATCAACTGAGAGAAGTTTACGTGAAGAGTGATTTAGTGAACCTAACACCTATGGAGTTTAACTTATTTGAATTCTTTGTAATGAATCCAAATAAAATTTTTTCAAGGGATAGTTTATTAGACCAAGTGTGGGCTTTTGATGATGTGAGGGATACAAGAACTGTTGATGTTCATATAAAAAATATTAGAGAAAAATTTAGGAAAATAAATCTATCCTTTAATCCAATAAAAACAGTATGGGGAATTGGCTATCAACTTGATAAACCGGTGAGACAACGATGAGAAGAGTAGGTATTATTTCTAAATTAGAAGTAAATTTTACATTGAGACTAATCCATTCCAGAGATCTTTTAACTATAAAAAAAGGTATCCCAAAAGTTTTTGGGGTACCGTAATTGTCTATTTGGCTTTTTTCTTTCTTTCCACCGGACTTAACACCGAAATATATACATTCCCCTCCTGTATAATGGGTTGGAAAATATCTAAAGGCCGTGGTGGTGGTCCCCCAATATTATTTCCCAATTCATCGTATTCTCCACCATGGCAAGGGCAATAAAATGTCATTCCTTCGGCCTTTTGTTGTTCGTCAGCATAGCCAGCGGAACAGCCCAAGTGTGTACAAATTGGGGACATAAACAATAATTCCTGATTAACCTCATCTTTACCTACATAGACAAATCCCTTTTGCTCTTGTGTAACCCATGCATCTTTTATTGTGGCAACATACTCAACTTTTTTGGGGAAAGGTCCTTTTTCTATTTCACTTAAAGGTCCTAAGTTTGCCATGGCACTAGTATCAATCTGTTGTTCTTTGTCATTACATGCTGCTAAACCTAATGGAAGAATAGAAAGTGTGACAAGACCAAGTGTACTTTTTGACGCATTTTTTATAAAGTCACGTCTGTTTATTTCTCCCACAGTCAATACCTCCTTATCTTTTATTAATACAATTATTAACAGGTAATTATCGAGAAATTATGGAGATAGAAAAATATGTATATTAAAGAGTAACATTTTTTTAGTCTACACGAAAAATATTGTCCATATAATTTGAGTAACGATCGCTGGGGAGGAATTATTACATGAGTGCTTCATTAGCAACGATCATAACAATAATTGTATGTCATATAGGCATTGTGTTGGGGCTAACCTTTCGTTATCAAAGGAAAATCGCCTGTATGACTGGTATGATAATCGCGATGACCCTTGGAATGACAATAGGTTTAATGGCTGGAATCATTATTGGCATCTATTATCAAGGTAATCTTTTTTATTCAACTTTTATAAGTATGGGAATAGGTTTATTAATCGGATTTGTAGGAGGATTACCGGTAAGTATCATGGCCGTTATAGATGGTATGTTGTCAGGGGCTATGGGTGGCATGATGGGAGCAATGTTAGGTGAAATGATTCATCCTAATTTTCAGGATTCAACTATAAAGGTAATGTTTGTTTTTTCGCTTGGTATTTTAATATTTCTAATTTATATGATGATTGAAGAGGTCAACCATTTAAAAGAAAAACGAGTATCACATCTATTTCAAAATCCTTTATTTATCGTTACTATTCTTATTATTTTCTTCTACGGATTTAATCAATTAGGACCGGTGTTTACAGAACATCAACTACCAAATGAAAATATAAATCACCATTAAATAAAAAGGGAGCAACCTCTTTTGGAGGTTGCTCCTTTGTTTGAAAGGGGGGATTGGGTTCTAACTGTTTACAGTATGCCTTAATAATTTCAAAAAACTGTGCAGGTAAGGTGACAAAATTGTTACAGTAATTTGTTTCTTATGTTCTCCATAAAATCTGCAAGAATATTTTATACAATAATAAAAAAATGATGAGGTGATAGTTATGGAATGGCTACTATTG
>JAEWMK010000518.1 GCA_023457235.1 Bacillota bacterium | reverse complement strand
CATCAATGATTCCCGTTTTTGTGTTTCGAAGCTTGGAATGGGAATCAAAGAGCATCAATGATTCCCGTTTTCGCGTTTCGAAGCTTGAAGTGGGAATCAAAGAGCATCAATGATTCCCGTTTCACTGTTTCGGAGCTTGAAGTGAGAATCAAAGAGCATCAATGATTCCCGTTTTTGTGTTTCGAAGCTTGAAGTGGGAATCAAAGAGCATCAATGATTCCCGTGTTCGAGCATCAAAGCTGAATTCGGGAATCAATCCAAAGAACCCGACCCTGTGTCCCATCAACCCGATTCCACCCCCAACAACCCTATCTAAAATCGAAATTGACTAGTAAGCTCAACTGGATTTGCACAAGTCATTGCCTCAGACATGATACAGACACCACTTGCTCCAGTTCCCGCAACCTCACCGATATTATTCCTAGTGATGCCGCCAATGGCAAACACCGGAATCGCAACGGTTTCGCATACTTCTTTTAGAAACTGGAGCCCTCTTGGAGGCACCCCTTTTTTACAATAAGTTGAAAAGATATGACCAGAAACTAGGTAGGTGGCACCTAAACTTTCAGCTTCTTTTGCCTCTTCGATAGAATGAACAGAGGCACCAACTTGAGAGAATCCCACTAATTCATTTTTAAAACTTTTTAGGTTTTCCATGGATAAATGGATATTCGGCAGTTTTAGCTTTGCAGCTGCTTTTACATTCTGATTAATAATGAGTGGGACATCATTTTTTAAACAGATTTTATTTACCACAAAAGCTAAAGCTTCATATTCAATTTGAGTTAAGTCTTTTTCCCTTAACATGATTCCATGAGGCTTTCCCTGAGCTATTTGAGCAATTCGAGTTAATAAATCATCCTTACAAAGCTTTCGATTTGTTACGCAAATGAGCATGTTGGCTCTCCCCAATCAAACCCTAATATAATCCGTATAAACAGGCTGCATTCCTTTGCTAACGATCATTTGATGAACTTCCTTAACCGAACGTTCATCGGAAATTTCAAACTGTTCGTCGCCTTTTTGTTCTTCATCGTGACCACCAACACCGACGCTAACGCCGGCTGACATTTTCGTAGCAACCAAGCCGATTACATTGTCCCGAAAGCCTGCACGTTCACGAGTTGAAATCGTAATTCCGGCGTAAGGCATTAACAAACGGTAAGCAAGCATGACCTGCAGCAACTGTTTTTCATGAACATCTTTAGAATTGTTGTCCGCATTGTTTATAAAAGGTCGTAAACGCGGAACAGAAAATCCAATCTCGGCATGTGGGTATTTTTGCTGAATCAATGTTGCATGTAAACCGGCCGCAAAAGCATCCTTACGAAAATCATCCAACCCGAGCAAGGCACCAAATGACACGCCGCGCATACCTCCCAATAATGCACGCTCTTGGGCATGGAAACGGTATGGGAAAATTCGTTTTGATCCCCATAAATGGACCTCTGCATATTTATCAGGATTATAAGTCTCTTGGTAGACTGATACGAAATCGGCCCCGCATTTGCGTAGATAGGTATATTCGTCTACATTTAATGGATAAATCTCGATGCCGACAGTTTTAAAATATTTTGTTGCCAATTTAATCGTCCCACCAATATACTCGACGTCGGATTTATAGCGGGATTCTCCAGTTAATAAAAGAATTTCTTCAAGGCCGGTAGCCGCAATCGCTTTTAGTTCATTTTCCGCGTCTTCTTTTGACAATGTAGCACGTTGAATTTTGTTCGTTGCTTTAAATCCACAATAAACACATTCATTTTCGCAATAATTCGCGATATATAAAGGTGTAAACAAAGAAACAGAATTTCCGAAATGCTTTCTCGTCTCAAGCTTAGCTTTTCTTGCCATATCCTCCAAGTATGACAGGGCAATAGGAGAAAGAAGTGCACCAAAATCATCAATGGAAAGATGGTCTTTATTTAGAGCAATTTCTACATCTCTACCGAAATATTGGTCATAATCATATTTTTCAACAGTAGATAACACTTTTTCCATCAAATCCGTTTCAATGACCTCCATACCATCAAGGTACTTCATATGATCTATTCTTTTTATCGCCATATTAATCCTCCAAAAATCCAGTCAAAGGACTTGATGCCTCTGCCTTAAAGTCTAATACCCTGCCTAAACCTGCAAGATAAGCGGATCGTCCTGCCTCGATTGCTAGCTTGAAAGCTTTCGCCATTAATGCTACATCACCGGCAGTGGCAACAGCTGTGTTGCACATGATTGCGTCAACGCCCATTTCCATAGCTTCACAAGCTTGTGAAGGGCGGCCGATTCCTGCATCCACAATGATAGGGACGTTGATTTCATCGACCAAAATTTGAATAAAGTTCTTAGTTGCAAGCCCCTTATTACTTCCGATTGGAGCCCCAAGTGGCATGACAGCGGCAGCACCAGCATCCACCAATGATCTTGCTACATACAAATCCGGATACATATATGGCATTACAATAAATCCTTCTTTTGCAAGGATTTCCGTTGCTTTAATAGTTTCATAGTTATCAGGCAATAAATATTTGGAATCATGGATAACTTCTAATTTTATAAAATCACCGCAACCAAGTTCCCTTGCGAGACGTGCGATACGAACGGCTTCTTCCGCATTTCTGGCACCTGAAGTGTTCGGTAGTAAAGTAATGTTTTCAGGGATATAATGAACAATATTTTCTTCTCCACCAGTATTAGCACGCCTTAGCGCCAGCGTTACTATTTCAGCCTCACCATGTTCAATAACTGCCTTCATGATGTCTAATGAAAATTTTCCTGATCCTAAAATAAATCTTGATTGAAACTCATGTCCGCCAATTATTAACTTATCAGTCATAATATAAAAATCCTCCTAAAATTTATATTTATGAGCCAGAGTTCCCGACCCCGTGTCCCACCCGACCCCGTGTCCCAGTTCGAAGAACCCGAACCCCGTGACCCAGACCACGACTCACGGGGCCGAAGAACCCGACCCTCTGTCCCACCAATCCCCCAATCTCAACCCCCACCAACAAAGGTAACGACTTCTAGAGTATCTTCATTTGTAAGCAAAACTTCTTGATAGGTATCTTTGGGAACAATTTCACCATTGCGTTCAAC
>JAEWMK010000517.1 GCA_023457235.1 Bacillota bacterium | reverse complement strand
ACCTATAGTACATACTATTTTTGTTTTTCTCATTTACTTTTAAAGCCTCCTATATTGATCAAATGCGCCTTGGCGTATTTGCGCCCAGATTTTTTCGAGCTTGCTCGAAAAACTACCTCTGAAAATCTGAGGCATCCGCCGGAGGCGTTAACTTTATTCAACAGGGCTTCGTTCCCCACTGAATTAAAATACTAAATTACATTCATCTCGCCACTTATCGATGTGAGAGACTTCTGTTGAATGAAGTTAACTCTATTATATAGCAAAATTTTCCTATACACTTGCTACCTTTTTCGTTTTTGCTTTTAGTAGAAGCAATTTTACAATTAGTAATGATAGGATGATCGCAAGTGTGCTTGCGTAAAGGAAGATTGCCCATCCGTTACGGGTATCCGTCCCTAACAAAATGCCGTGGATGCAGATGAAAATAACCATTGGTAACGCTAAGCGGTGGATCTTCTTCCATACTTTGACCCCGACTTTTTTCATTAAATCTCCTGATAAGAACAGCAGTACCATAATGTATAAAGAAATTGTGCCTAAGCCATTTAAGAGTGGCGCTTCTTTCGTTGTAAATGGAATAAAAATTTCCACCAATGAATAAGGCTTGTATGTGTCAATGTAAAGAAGCAACCCGTGAAATAAACCAAATAATAAACTAAACCATCCCGCTGATTGATGAGTAACCTGCAAAAGTTGATTTATTTTAGGCTTGGCTGCTTTTATACTAAACAATAAGCCGCAAGTCACAGACACGAAAAGTAAGAAATAGGAAGTCAACCCTGCCGCACGAATTAGCTCCCAAGTTGGTAAAGCCGACAAAGCCATGTTACATCACCATCCTTGTTACATAATTTTTTACTGATTGGCTAATAGCCACTTGACCATCACACTTCACTAGAATGCAGCCGGCATATGGAAAGTGCTTTGTTAGCCATGGAATTGCCTCATCAAAACTGTGCATACACAATACTTTGGCTAATACATCAGCTTCTGCTGTATTGGATGAGAAAACCGTTGCTTGAACGATATCACTTTCAGAGGGTCTTCCTAGTTTTCCATTTAAAATATGGTGAACCCGTTTCCCGCTTGCATTCCAGCTTCTGTATAACGTATTGGAAGTTGCTATACCCCCATTACGCATCTTGAATTGAATGATATCTTTATCGCTTGATTCCGGGGCAGGGTGCTGAACGCCAATTGTCCTATCCTCTTCTCCCCATACGAAGATGTCACCGCCGGCATTCACAATTCCATTTTCAAGCCCTAATTCTTTTACAAAGGAAGCAACTTTATCAACACTCCAGCCTTTCGCAATACCACCAAGGTCAATTTCGTAATCTGCCTTTTTTATCACACCATTCATTGTTGGTAAAATTACGACCGGCTCATCGACCTTCCATTCATATTGATAGGATTTGAATTGTAAATCGCTTTTTTCCTTTATTTCACGAAAGGTTTTATTGTAGCCTAGAGCTTTTAGAACAGTGCCTAAAAATGGATTAAAATAGAAATCTGTTTGAACAGCATAATCACTTGCTTTTTTTAAAATTTGATAGAGGGTCGGCTCGATTTGAATAACTGTATCAAGCGGTTGATTGTTCAAAAGCGAAAGTTCGCTGTTTGGGCGGAAGCGCGAGCAAATATTTTCAAATTGTTCGAACCACTTTTTAATTTCCCGCTCCCATTCAAACAAATCAATTTTACCTGTTCCGGCTATTTCGATGAGGGTATCCATGGCTTTGCATTGAAAATAATAATCCTGCATCAGCATCATGATCTCCTTGTACGCTGCTCTGCGCGATCTAAATACGGCATCTCGTTTCTCGGAGAAGCGATAATCGTCTCATTGCTGTATGTTACGTCCCAATTACTTTCATCCCAATCTAATGCAAGCAACTGTTGTTCCCGCTCTTCTTGATTGAATTCAGTATTGTCCATTGCATTTAGCACGTTCAAATTCATATTTTCATTTAAGCTATAATCCTCATTCACGTTAGATGCTTGATCATTGGTATCAATTGTCTGGAGAAAGAGAGTAAACGCTGAAATCCCGCCAACTCCAACAATCCATTTCATCCATTTATTGTTCATAGCTGAGTTCCACCTTTTACTTCAATTTGATTATTGGCCGTTGTTTCCATTATTTGATAACCTAATCCATTCGCCATTACAGATATAGGCATGTAATACTGATCATTTTTCTTTGTGACCTGTGCTTGCATTGGCATCTTTTTCATATTTTCATAAACGACTTTTGTATTGCTGCGAACGATGAGCTGCATGTTTCCTTTATTTATCTCAACGATATCAGACTTTGGATAGATCATTACTTTTGCTCCAAGGTATTTGGCAACTTGTTCAATAGGTACTAAAAGCTGACTACCATCTGGAATGGCCTCAATTTTGATCGGATCTTCGTTATTTATTTTTAGTGAGATTTCATTTGCTTGACTGATCGGCAATGCGGCTATTTCACTAGGTTCCGCAACCGATCTCGACCAATTGAACCACGATTCCTTGGAAACATGTATTTGCTGTTGGTCATAATAGTAATAGTCTTCATTTTCTTCGTATTCATCATCGTTATTCTCATAATCATCGTCATGATGTTTCTTATATTTATCATGATTTTTTTCATAATACTTGTAATAGTCTTTTTCCTTGTGATCATCATCTGCCTTAGCAACAAGGCCATAACCCAAAATGCTGCTTGAAAGAAGCATCACAGCTGGTAGTAAATATATTTTTTTCATTTCCAATCCCTCCACACTTACATCCTAACCAGCTAAAATGAAAAAAAAGTGAAAAAATAAATGTTTTTATCATTTACGAAAAAAAAGAGGCCAACCAACGGTCAGCCCCAACAAAATTAGATCTAAAAATATACAAGGATATTATCTAGGTTAATGTTTAAGCTATAAAGGAAACGTCAGTTTAGATAAGGTGATATGGTTGGGGTTATTTTTAAAGCACGAAATTAAGGAAAATGAAGGCAGATTTGAAGCTTTACTTTATGTAGGGAAAAGGCATGTTGAAC
>JAEWMK010000516.1 GCA_023457235.1 Bacillota bacterium | reverse complement strand
TTTTTTATAATTTAAAATATACAAAACATTTATAAGGAAGTCAAGAGAATGATATTTTATCAATAGCTTGCATTATTCAATTCCAAAGCTTTAGTTTGAGTATGTGGAAAAAATTCTGTATCTGCATTTTGAATATGACCAATAATAAGATCGTTCACAATAAAGGAAAATAATTCGGCTAGTTTGAGATCGCCTGCCTGATAAGATTTTTTAAATTGAAATACTTTATCAAGTAATGTTTTATGAATTTCAGCATGGTTTTCATAATCAGGGTAGCCCGTTTCTAACAATATTAGTTCTTCATCTTGAAAATGCTTAATTATACGGTCTAAAACTTTATCGACCGCTGGCATGATTTTATCTTTTTCTGACTCTGCAAGGAATAAATATAAAAGACTATTAGCACTTTCGACAAGCTCCCGATGTTCCTCATCAATTATATGGTTCCCGCTTTCCCATTCTACTTTCCACTTAATATTAACGGGTGCGTTGAGTAAGCGGTCTTGACCTTCCGAACGATATACTCGGTTTCTTCCTCCTTCTTTAGCCTGATACATCGCTTTGTCTGAACGTTTGTACCAGCTATAATAGGATTCTAATTCCATTCTTTCGGCAACACCGAAACTAGCAGTTAGATGTCCAATAATTGGGTATTTATTTTTTTCCAAGGTTTGACGAGTAGTTTCCGCCACTGCAAGCGCTTGTTGAATGGAGCTTCCAGGCATGATAATAACAAATTCCTCTCCACCGAGCCTAACGAGGAAATCCGGGTCGCAGATTAAGCTATTTGCAAGATTGGCCGTTTCTTTTAGCACCTCATCCCCAACGGGATGTCCCCAAACGTCATTAATACGCTTAAAATGATCCAGATCAAAAATAATCATCGAAAGAGGTTGATGATCCCGGTCGGCACGGGACATTTCTTTTTCAATCCACTGATCTAAAAAATGGCGATTGTAGAGTCCGGTTAATTCATCTTTAATAGCAAGATCGTTCAGGATTTTATTTTTTTGCTCTAATTTTTTCGTAAGTTCTAACAGGCTTCTATTATTCCTAAAGAGCTCTATTTCCAATTTTTGAGTTTCCTTGTTGAGTGCATATTCTGTCGTTACATCATGATAAATACAACCAATCAATTCATGACATAATGGAAAAACAAGGACACGAATCCATTTTTGAATCGACTCACGACGTATATCGAATTGAGCAGATGTATAATTCACAACAGCATTTTGTACGAGTTCTTTCCATTGATCTTCGCCTTCCCAGCCTTTAGGGAAAACTTGATAGAATGTCTTATTAATAAGTTCATTTCCTTGAATTTTTAATAAATCTTCAAAAGCCCTATTTAATAATAAATACTCATAGTCATAAGGCATACCTTCGTTATCAAATATTACCCGATGACAAGAATAGGCAATGGGAGATTTTAAAAAAAATTCTTGAAAACAGCGTCCCTTCATAAATTTTCCCTCATTCCATTCATTTCCTTTTCATTTTAATTATAATAGATTTTCTGTTCATAAACCGTTAGTTTTATAGCAATTTTTAGAAAAAAACTGGAAAAGTAATTTGGTATTTCGTTATACTAATTGTACTATGGGGAAACGAACAACAAGGGGGATAAACGTGAAGGGGCAGGCAAAATTAATTGCGGCAATGTTAATTTTCGGGAGTTTAGGTATTTTTGTGAAAAATATAAATCTATCATCAAGTGAGATTGCACTTTATAGGGGTGCGATTGGGAGTATATTTTTAATTTGTGCTAGTTTTCTGGTAAAGCAAAAGCTTTCTTTCGAAGCGATTAAAAGAAATGGTATTCTATTAATTTTATCTGGGGCAGCAATTGGCTTTAATTGGATTTTTCTGTTTGAGGCCTATCATTTCACGACGATATCAAACGCAACGATAAGCTATTATTTTGCTCCAATCTTTGTCATGGCTTTGGCTCCTTTGATTTTAAAAGAAAAATTGACGGTTGGTACTGTAGCTAGCATTCTAGCGGCCATGAGTGGTTTATTTTTAGTAATGAATGGTGGAAATAGTGACTCAAGTGGCGTTTATAATCACACTGTTGGTATATTATATGGACTTTCGGCTGCTGCTTTATATGCGAGCGTTATTCTAATGAATAAGTTTATTAAAAATTTATCAGGTTTTGAGACGACGTTAATTCAATTAATGCTTGCATCACTTGTGCTAACGCCATACGTATATTTGAAAGAGGGCATTACGGATCTAACAGAGCTTAGCCTTCAGTCTATTGTTTTTATTTTGATTCTTGGTATTGTCCATACAGGTTTTGCCTATTTTTTGTATTTTGGTTCCATTAGAGAACTGAAAGGGCAAAAGATCGCCGTTTTAAGTTATATTGATCCGATTTCTGCCGTGATCTTTGCTGCGATATTTTTTAGCGAAAGTATGAGCTTTTTGCAAATAATCGGTGGTGTGCTTGTTTTAGGTTCGACCTTTTTTGGCGGAATGGGAACTTCTAAGAAACGCAAAAAAGTGAAGATGAGACGGAAAACGGTCTAAGGGTGAGGGGGCATGGGTCTTCGACTAAGGCATGAAGACCAACCCCCCCTCGGCTTACATGAAAAGCCCCATTTAGCATAAAATATTTCCAAATGACTAGTTGGAGATGTGAATGATGGCATTAATTCAAAAACATATTAACCTCTGTGGTGTTAAAATTTATTGTGAGTATTCCTTCGTTGATAATCGGCCTCCACTTCTCCTCATCCATGGAGTTGCCGCCACTACGTATACATTCAATTCCCTAATTCCTTTGTTAAAAGCCCATTTCTCAATCATTGCTATTGATCTGCCGGGATTTGGACGTAGTGAGAAATCAACTTCATTCATATATTCATTTCAAAACTATGCCAAAGTAGTTGCAGGTTGTATCGATTATTTTAATTTAGAAAATGTAAATATCGTAGGACACTCAATGGGTGGACAAATTGCTTTGTATACGACGAAAATGATTCCGGAAAAAATAAATAAATTGGTGTTAATCTCAAGCTCCGGTTACTTAAAAAGGGCAAATAAAGCACTCATTTTCTGCACTTATCTTCCTTTTTTCGGGCATTATGTAAAACGTCATGTACATAAACAAGAGGTAAAAGACGTTTTAAAAAATGTCTTCCATGATCATTCGCTTATTACGGAAAATCACATTAGAGAATTCGGCAAGCCCTTGGAGGAACAGGGTTTTTATACTTCATTAATGAGATTATTAAGATATCGTGAAGGGGACTTAAATAGTGAGGACCTGAAAACAATTGAAAATCCCACACTATTACTTTGGGGAAAAGAGGATCGGGTTGTTTCCTACCGTATTGGTGAAAGATTGGAAGATGATCTCCCAAACGCGAAGCTCATCATATACGAAAAAGCGGGTCATCTACTAACTGAAGAACGTCCTGAAGAGATTTATAAAGAAATATCAACCTTTATTTTATGAAAAATTCTGCTAAAATGAGAAAAGTGTAATTATCCTTATAAAAAACTCAGAAAGGTGAACAAGCCTTGAAAACATTCAAAAAAGTATATGTTGAAATTACGAGCGTATGTAATTTAGCTTGTAGTTTTTGCCCACCTACGGAACGGCTTGCAAATTTTATCAAATTAGATAAATTTAATAATATATTAGACCAGATTAAACCACATACATCTTATATTTATCTTCATGTAAAAGGGGAGCCTCTCCTTCATCCTAGAATAGACGAATTACTGGATGCTGCACAGACAAAAGGATTTAAGGTGAATATTACGACCAATGGCACACTTATTGCTAAAAACAGAGAGAAACTTTTGGGGAAACCTGCATTGCGTCAAATGAATTTCTCCCTTCATAGTTTTGATGGAAATGAAGGGTCTACCAATCGGGAAGAATACTTGTCTCATATTCTTTCTTTTACGCGTGAAGCGGCAGAAAGTGGTGTGATTATTTCTTATCGATTGTGGAACCTGCATCGGGAAAATGCCACGAGTACGGAGAAGAGAAGAAATCGTAAAACTTTAGAAATGATTGAAAAAGAATTCAATCTTGATTATCGGATTGAAGAAAAAGTACTTCCGGGTAGTGGGGTGAAAATCGCTAATCGAATCTATCTCAACCAGGATTATGAATTTGAGTGGCCGAGTTTACAGGCCCCAGAGGATGACGGTAAAGGATTTTGCCATGCCTTAAGAACTCAAGCGGCTATTCTTGTTGATGGAACAGTTGTCCCTTGTTGTCTTGACGGTGAAGGCGTCATAAATTTAGGTAATATCAATAAAACGCCTTTCTCTGAAATTGTGGAAGGTGAGCGAGCTAATAATCTTTACGATGGCTTTTCTAGAAGAGAAGCTGTGGAAGAAATGTGCAGGAAATGTGGCTATAGGAAAAGATTTGGGGTATAAAGGGAGAGTTGAAATTTATGATCGAGAAAAAAATAACCGTCGAAGACATAGTTCGAAGGTTTTCACTAACAGTGTTGGCTGGTGAAGAACATTTAAAGAACACGATAACGCAACAACGTGTGCATCGACCTGGTTTGGAGTTTGTTGGTCATTTTGACTTCTTTCCAAAAGAAAGGGTTCAAATTTTGGGAAGAAAAGAAATAAACTATTTGCATAAGCTAAGTAAAGAGGAACGAATCATCCGTATTGGGAATATTGTCAGCTATCATCCACCATGTTTTATTGTTCCTTCTGGTGAAGAGGGACTTACGTATTTGAAACATCATTGTATTAAAGCGGGAATTCCCTTGTTAATTACCAAAAAACGTGAAGTAACCTCAGAATTCATTTTGAAGGTCGATGCTTATTTGGTAAAAGCATTGGCACCCGAAATGACTGTGCACGGAGTATGTATGAATGTGCACGGAATTGGGATTTTAATCCGAGGTAATTCGGGGGTTGGAAAAAGTGAGACAGCACACACATTAATCGGCCGGGGACACCGACTTGTGGCTGATGATGTTGTTGTTTTAAAAAAGCTTAGTTCACAAACAATTCTCGGCACTCATGATGATAAGACAAAAGAATTCTTAGCCCTTCGAAGTTTGGGGTTATTAAATGTGGTTCGTATGTACGGACGAACAGCTTTTCAAGATGAAACAAGAATTACGCTTGATATTAACTTAACGAAATGGCAGAAAGACGATCTGAATAATGATTTGGAACAGGAACCAGAATATGTAGACTATATGGGTGTTAAAATTCCTTCATTAGAAATCCAGCTTCAGCCCGGACGTGATGTAGCTGGGTTAATTGAAGCAGCCGCTAATAACTGGTATTTAAGGCAGCAGGGCTACAGCGCTGCAGAAGAATTTTACAGTAGATTAGAATCGGAGATATCCGATTCAGGTTCGAAGAAATAATTGAACAAAAGTATTTAAAAAGAATCACAGGCGTATGTCTGTGATTTTTTCTAAATTAGTGGAGCCAGAGTTCCCGACCCTCTGTCCCATCAACCATTCATAATAAATAAGGGTAAAAGAGAAACCCAAACAAGATGCGATAGATTAATAAAAGCATATACAACAGTGATGCCACTAATCATAATATTGGAATTCCTAAGTTGTCGCTCGTTAGCACTTTTAAGCCGAAAAAACACATACAACAAAAGAATAGCGGGCAATAAGATCTTCAGGCAAAAGCTAGCGGTATAACTTTGAACAGCCGTGGTCATTAAAAAATTTGCTTCTATATAATAGCCTGTATCCAATAGCAAAAGTGTCAATACTATATCTGTAACATTAAGTACATATAAAATAATCAGTTTATTTTTCAAATTATCAAGTGAATAATCTTTAACATATGCAAGTATGTGTAGCACCTCCCGAATCAGTATATCCACTTTATGTTTGAAATAGACCATTGCAAAAAAAGATGACCAAGCCCTTTTAGTAAGTGCTAAATGTGGTACGATAAAATAACAAATACTTTATGAAAATAATTAAATTAATAATGGGGGCTTCATAATGTACAGTTTTAAGAATGACTACAGCGAAGGTGCACATCCAAGAATTTTACAAGCATTAGTAGAAACCAATCTTGAACAGTTAGAGGGCTATGGATTGGATCGATATTCCCTAGAGGCAGCGGAGTTAATAAAGAAAAAGATCCAACGGAGTGATGTGGATATTCATTTATTAACTGGGGGAACACAAACGAACTTGACTGCATTATCAGCTTTTCTAAGGCCACATGAAGCAGCAATTTCTGCTAGTACAGGACATATTAATACCCATGAAACAGGTTCGATTGAAGCAACGGGGCATAAAATCGTAACGGTTAATGTTGTAGATGGGAAATTGAATCCTTCGCACCTCCAAGATGTACTTAATTCCCACACGGATGAGCATATGGTAAAGCCAAAGCTTGTATACATATCGAACTCCACTGAAATTGGCACGATTTACATTAAGAATGAACTAGAGCAATTAAGAGCTTTTTGTGATGACAATAGCCTTCTTTTGTTTATGGATGGTGCTAGACTCGGGTCCGCTCTTTGCTCCAAAAAAAATGATATTCAAATAAGCGATCTCCCTAAACTTGTTGACGCTTTTTATATTGGCGGAACAAAAAATGGGGCACTCCTTGGCGAGGCTTTAGTTATTTGCCGTGATTCACTAAAGGCGGATTTCCGCTATTATATGAAGCAAAGAGGAGCTATTTTGGCAAAAGGTCGACTAGTTGGTATCCAATTTCTTGAGCTATTCCGTGATGATCTGTTCTTTGATCTTGCGTCCCATGCTAATAAAATGGCGGATAAACTTAAAGCGGAAATTTCCAAAGCCAATATTAGCTTTTTAACAGATTCGCCATCCAATCAAATCTTTCCCATATTGCCTAATTCGGTGATTAGCGAATTACAAAATAAATATGGTTTTTATATATGGGAAAAGGTTGATGGAGATTACTCCGCGATCCGACTTGTGACATCATGGGCAACAAAGGAAGAAGCGGTAGATGCTTTTATTGAGGATTTAAAAAAGTTGCTCGTTAAATAGTATCGTGAATGGAGCTCCCATAGACATATAGGGGGGCTCTATTTTTTTAATTGAGCCGCAGTTCCCGACCCCATGGCTCACTCTTCTAACCTACTAATCATTATAATTATCCATATAATTTTCACAAAAAGTTAATGAAATAGATATATTATTTAAAATTTGGCCTTAATTCGTTATGGTACTTTATATTATGTGAGGAAAATTTCTTACTCATATAAATAGAACTATATATGAATCAGAGGAGTAGATTATGATGGAACAAGGACTTTTTCAAAGCCAGAAGTTACAGCTTGTTATGACAAACAAGATGGAACAACAGCTTTCACTATTGCATATGCCTATGGGTGAGTTGGAGAGTTTTTTGATGGATCAGGCCTTGGAAAATCCGTTAATCGATATTGAGACGTTTGACAACGATCGGATTAATGTGAAAAAACGCAAAAAAGATACAAACAGCGAACTAAATTGGTTAAATAATATTGAGCAGCCTCAAAATCTATATGATTTTTTATTGGAACAATTAAGTTTTTTGCCACTTAAACATAAAGATCAAGAAATAATGAAATATTTAATATTTCTAGTCGATGAGAATGGTTATTTCCGTGGAGATTTAGAAGAGGTTAGTAAACATTTTAACGTGCCTATTGAATTGGTAGAACAAGCCCTCTATAGCTTACAGTCATTCGAACCAGTTGGTGTGGGTGCCCGCACACTGCAGGAATGCCTCCTGCTTCAAATTAGAGAAATCGGTGACTACAATGAATTGGCTGATGTAATAATATCTCATTACTTTGAACAGTTAGTTGAGAGAAAGTGGAGAGAAATTAGCAATAGTATTGGTGTAGATATGACGGAAATTCAAAATATATTTGATTTAATAAAGCATTTGAATCCTAAGCCTGCTAGTTGCTATCAAAACGATCTTCCTCAATTGATTAAATCGGATATAATTATAATTGAAAACTGCGACGGCTTCGTTGCTAAGATCAATAATGAACTTTATCCTAAGCTATCGACAGATTCGTATTATAGTGAAAGAATTGAACAATCACCCCTATATGACGAGTCCAAATATTTAAGCGAAAAGTATGAGCATCTACACTGGCTGCAGAAATCATTAGAAAAACGGAAGACAACTTTAGTACGTGTCATGCAGGCCATCATCGAAAAACAAACTGACTTTTTTCAAAAAGGTTCTTCTTATTTAAGACCGTTAACTATTAAAGAAATAGCGGAGATCGTTGAACTACATGAATCAACGGTAAGTCGCGCAGTGAATGGTAAATATGTGCAAACTCCACATGGTCTTTTTGAATTAAAGTATTTTTTTACAACAAGCAAAATTACAGATGGAAATAACGAAATATCGTCAGAGGTTGTGAAGGAATGGATCGCCGCTATCGTGACTGAGGAAAATAAGCAAAAGCCTTTATCGGATCAAAAAATATTGGAAATATTGTTTGCTGACAAAGGGCTCACGCTTAATCGCAGAACGGTAACTAAATATCGAGAACAGCTCGGCATTCCTTCCTCAACGAAACGGAAGCGATATTAATTGTACCCCATTCAATAGAAGTCTTCTATTTCCAGAATGGTGAGATGAATGCAAAATCATAGGGAAAATAGACGAAGCAAGGGAACAGCTCCTTTGCTTTTTTTTATCTAAATTTTTGTTCACAAAACCTTCACCGCTATTTTATCGTCAAAACCCCCAATAAACTTATTTTCAATCTCCATTTCAATATCAAGTGCTACTTCATGTCAAAAAATTTTTACATAATTTCTATGCCATACAACTCCAATGAATTTCGATGTCAAAAAAATTTAACGTGTCAAAAATATTTTTATAAAGTATAACTTAGGTTTCTGTTCACCTAATCTTTTGTGAAATATATCACAAATTCAATTTGTTTTCTGGTTAAAATAATAAACTTTTTTAGTGAGGCTAACGAAAAAGTTGGAACGGTTATTGCTTATATAATTTAGTGAAAGAAAAACCATGGTTTGATTAAATTTAAAGATTTTATTTTTTATATGTAGGAGGTGGGGAACAGGGAAGGACTTCATGTTAGCATCAGAGCCAGAATAGTTCAAAGGATAATTAGGAGGAAGTCAAATGAAGAAGAAAATGAAGATTGATCATATTATCTTCTGGCCACCATTACTATTTATATCTATTATTTGTGGATTAATCATTAAAAACCCTGAAAAAGCAAATGAAATTTCGAATGCGGCCTTGGCTTGGACAACAGACAAGCTTGGTTGGTCATTTGAATGGTACGTAATTATTCTTTTCCTTATTGCTATGTACTTTATCTTTGGTAAGTACAAGGATAAAAGATTTGGAGATGGCGAACCGGAATTTAAGACTAGTACATGGTTAGGAATGATCTTCACTTCAACCTCAAGCGCGGCCCTTTTATATTGGGCAACAATCGAGTGGTATTATTACATGCAAGCTCCGCCTTTTGGCGCAGAACCATTTTCTA
The DNA here is from genome assembly GCA_023457235.1 of Bacillota bacterium. Lineage (GTDB taxonomy): Bacteria > Bacillota > Bacilli > Bacillales > Bacillaceae_J > Schinkia. Next base: position 3,568 of record JAEWMK010000516.1, on the reverse strand, counting down.
CTGAAGCTGCACAATGGGCTTCTGCCTATGGTATGTACCATTGGGGACTAATTCCATCTGCTATGTATGTGGTAATCGGAACAGCTATTGGTTATAACTTCTTTGTTAAGAAAAGGAATGTTGTGAAGCCAAGTAGTGTGTGTGGCGTATTAGGCAAACATAAGGATGGGTTTACAGGTAAATTAATTGACATCCTTTACATTATCGGAATGGTTGCCGGAGTAGGTACATCGTTAGGTTTAGGTACACCTCTTGTTGCAGAATTAATTTCTAAGATATTTGGAATTCCCCATACGCTTTCAATGGATGGATGGATTCTTGTTGCTTGGATCGCCTTATTTACAACAAGTATTTATTTCGGATTACAGAAAGGGATTAAAGTACTAAGCGATATAAGAGTGTATTTAGCTTTTGGAGTTATTATTTTTGTCGCAGTGTTTGGTCCTACATCCTTTATTTTAAATGGTTTTACTGACGCTCTTGGAACGATGCTTCAGAATATTACAAGAATGACGTTCTATACAGATCCTTATGGTAAGTCTGGTTTCCCACAAGGATGGACCATCTTTTACTGGGCTTGGTTCTTAAACTGTGTTGTTACGTATTCAATTTATCTTGTGCGAATTTCCAAAGGAAGAACCGTACGCCAATTCGCAATGGGAGTATTAGGAGCAATTGTACTTGGTGAAATGGTATTCTTCGGTGTGTTTACGAACTATGGAATGTTTGCCCATTACGAAGGTTTAGTAGACATTGGCAAGATAATGGAAACAGCTGGTCCGGCTGCTGCCATTGTTGGAATATATAATACGTTACCTTTAGCGAAAATTGTTTTGCCTGTAATACTCGTTTACGCTTTCATTTCTACAGCGACATTCATTAATGGTGTTGCCTATACATTGGCAATGGTTACGACTAAGGAAATCACTGAAGATGATGAACCTTCAAGGATAAATCGGATCGCATGGTCGTTATTACTTGGTTTACTAGCAATCTCACTACTAATGTTGGGGGGACTAAAACCATTGCAAACAGCCTCGGTTTTAGGTGGTTTGCCAATGATGATTGTTTGTATTATAATCCCAATTTCGTTTTTCAAAGAAGTTCAGAAAACAGGTTGGCATATTGGGAAGAAAGATAAAAAAGATGAAGATAAGAGAGCAGGATAAGGTTATATAAGCACTTGGGTTTATTAGTAGATTTGCAGTTTTTAATTATTATTGGAAGGTAATATAGCTTCATTTCAATTAATATGTGGAGGGATTTCATAATGGATTTTAGACTTACAGATGAACAAGAATTAATCGTTGCAGGGATTCGTGAATTGATGGGGAGAGAGAACTGGGAAAGTTACTTTCTTGAGTGTGACGAAAAAAGTGAGTATCCAGAAAGATGGGTTAAAGAACTTGCTGATTTAGGAATTGATAGCCTTTTATTACCGGAAGAACATGGTGGTTTTGATGCAGGGCTTGTAACGTTAACAGCTGTTTGGGAAGAACTAGGCAGATTAGGTGCACCAACATACGTTTTATATCAGCTTCCTGGCTTTAATACGGTTCTACGTGAAGGAACTGAAGAGCAAATTGAAAAAATCATGGCCCTACGCGGTACAGGAAAACAAATGTGGAATTCAGCGATTACTGAGCCAGGAGCAGGATCAGATGTAGGCAGCCTGCAGACTACGTACACTCGCAAAAATGGCAAAGTCTATTTAAACGGACAAAAAATCTATATTACAAGTGGTGCTGGTGTTCCTTACTTAGTAGTAATGGCGAGAGATTCTGACAACTACTCTACTTTTTCAGAATGGTTTGTTGATATGACAAAACCAGGCATTAAAATTGAGAAGCTTCCAAAATTAGGTTTACGCATGGATAGCTGCTGTTCAATCTATTTCGATAACGTTGAATTAGAAGAAAAAGATATGTTTGGAAAAGAAGGAAATGGCTTTAACCGTGTGAAGGAAGAGTTTGACTTTGAACGTTTCCTTGTTGGCTGTACGAATTACGCTACTGCACTATGTGCACTAGAAGATGCGGCTAAATATGCTAACCAAAGAAAACAATTTGGTGAGGCAATTGGGCGATTCCAACTAATTCAAGAGAAGTTTTGTCGTATGGCGATCAAAGTTAAGAATATGCGCAACATGTTATATGAAACTGCTTGGAAGATTGATAATGGTTTAGCGGATTCTGGTGATGCTGCTATGTGTAAATATTACTGCGCAAATGCTGCTTTTGAAGTAGTAGATGACGCCATGCAAGTTTTAGGCGGTGTAGGTATCGCTGGCGAACACCGGATCAGCAGATTCTGGCGTGACCTTCGTGTTGATAGAGTTTCTGGAGGTTCAGACGAAATGCAAATTCTTACTGCAGGTAGAACGGTACTTAAAAAATACCGCTAATCGTAGATTAATATTTTAACCCGGAGAAAAGGAGTAATGATAATGTCAAAGGCAACAAACGTACCGGCTTTTGGGAACTTACAGGGATTAAAAGTGGTCTATTCCGCAGTCGAAATAGCAGGACCGGTAGCAGCACAATTAATGGCTGAATGGGGTGCAGATGTTACTTGGATTGAAAATACATTTAATGGCGATTCAATGCGGGACACAACCTATGTGAAAGAACTAGAACGTCGCAATCAGCGGAGCTTATCGTTGGATATCTTCTCGGAAGAAGGAAGAGAAGTATTCTTAAAACTAATTGAAACAGCGGATATTTTTATTGAATCAAGCAAGGGACCAGCGTTTGCAAAGCGTGGCATCACCGATGAATTGCTATGGGAACATAATAAATCCTTAGTCATTGTACATGTTTCCGGCTATGGTCAGTATGGCGATATGGAAAGAGTAAACAGGGCAGCTTATGACCAAACAGCTCAAGCGTTTAGCGGCTACCTAAGTCAAAACGGATCTCCAGACCAGCCGATGATTGCTTCACCTTATACTGGTGATTATTTTACCTCACAAATGGTCGTGGGTTCGGCACTCGCAGCCCTTTATAAGGCACAGAAAACTGGAGTTGGCGAGAGTATTGACATTGCCATGTATGAAGTGATGCTTCGAATGGGTGCTTATTACATGATGGACTACCTTAATGCAGGCATTCTCTATCCGCGTGCTGGTGCAAAACATCAGAATTTATGTGGAATCGGAGTGTACAAGTGTAAGGATGGTTTCTTAAGCCTATGTCTATATGGTGCTAAGCAGAATAAGGCAATTCTTGAAAGAATTGGGCTTGGTTATCTATGGGGAACGGAAGAATATCCGGAAGGTACAACAGCACTTTGGCTAGATGGACCTAAAGCTGAGCTTATCGAACAAAAAATAGAAGAATACTTATTAAGTATGCCGGTTGACGAGGTAGAGAAGGATTTCTCTGATTGTAAGATTGCGGCTAATAAAATGATGACTTTTGAGGAATTGCCAAATCACCCACATTTTATAGCTCGAGAGGCATTTGTAGAATGGGAGACGATCGAAGGCAACAAGTGTAAAGGACCGAATATTTTCCCTAAATTCAAAAACAATCCAGGGCAAATATGGCGGGGCATGCCGACACTTGGG
>JAEWMK010000515.1 GCA_023457235.1 Bacillota bacterium | reverse complement strand
TATAAGGGAGCTCATCCACTAGCTTGACTAGAAGTTGATTTGAAATTTTATCAATAATATCATTTGAAAAATCTAAAACTAGTACTTGTTCGAATTCTTCAACTTTTCTTGCTATCCGAAATTTCATCCACCTTTTTCTCCGGTATGCTTGAATTTGTTTTATTACAATTCCCATTAACCAAGGCTTAAACGGTCTATTTCTGTCATATTTTCTTAGTGAGTTAAATACCTGTATGTAAATGTCTTGAACGATATCATCCACATCAGCTTTATCCTCAATTAGAAAATGAACGTTTTTATAGACATCTTGGATTGTCATTTCATATAGCTCACTGTATGCTTGCTTATGGCCGGATAATATAAGTTCAATAATATGATAATAATCCCCTTGCGTTTCCAATCATTAACACCTCCCCATCCTTTATACTCTATATTGGAAAGAAATCTAAATTTCGTTCGTTTTTTTTGGAAAATAAAAAAAGAGCCTTCATAGCTCTAGAATAATTTGAATTTCTTTAAGTAAATAACAGTCAGTTTGTTAAATCAATGATAATATTTTCTAACACAAAATCCTTTTGTCCTCTTTTATATTTTTCAGGCAGCTTTGTTTCTTTTATAGTGCCATCCTCCATTTGTACAGCTGATGTGAAATTATCGGAGTTTCTTAACATAACATGCGGTGTAACAATTAACTTTGCTGCCTTCGGATTTAGCTTTTCAAAGGTTTTACTCCAATTCATAGAAGAATCCGTTCCGGAACCACCATTTACTTCACCAGAATAAACGTTTCCTAAATCATCTCTTACTTCTAAATCAACATAAACTTGATGCCATAGATTTTGGATCTCAACAGACGCTACTTGTTCATAATATAGAATGAAGGACATAGGTGTGATTGCCATCTTCTCGATGTTTAATCCTACGCCTTCTTGTATTACATTTTGCCCAATCAATTTAGTATGGCTATCTGTTGAATCTAAATTAAATGCAAAACTCCAATTACCTTTAATTTCTTTTTCCTGCTCACCGTTTAAAATTTTAAAGCTCTTAATTTCCCATGTTACCTTGGCAGTTTGTAAATCCTCTTTGCTAAAATAGGTGCCACTCATTAAACCTACATACTCATTTTCACCGATTTTTTCTATTTTTGAAGTCCCAGCTATTCCATCGGAATCTTGAATATCAAAGTGTTCAAAAATCATTGGCTGTTCTCCTAGATCGTGTTCACTTAGAATAGAATAGGTTATTGATACGGTTTCTCCATCGAAAATAGCATCATTAACAGTTACTTTTATTCCATTGCTTTCTTCCATCGCATTTAATTCCGTTGAAAATTCTTTATAATCATCGTAAACTCCCGATTCATTCCCTAACAGTTTAAAAATATCGCCAATGATTGGGAGATTACTAGCTGTTGTAGGAAAAGCAAATCCGACAGTTACAGCAGATAACCCAAAAATGATAGCGGCTGCAGCAAATGGTCGCTTAAATTTCTTATTTTGTTGCTCTGCTTTCGCCTTTTTTATCCCTATTTTTGACCGTTCGTGTAATTCTGTTGGAATTTCTATTTTATGTAGTTCTTGCTTTATTTTATCGTTCACAAATATCACCATCCTTATATTTCTTACGAAGTTTATCCAAAGCACGATATAACATTGATTTTGCGGTTCCTAACGGTATATTTAACAACTCGGATATTTCTTTAAATGTGTGATCATTGTAATATCTTAAAAGAACAACACTCTTTTCATCTTCTTGTAACGTATCAATGAACTCCTGTAATGACAGAGAAAGTGGAACATCTTCATCCTCTAAGCCGATAAAATCTTCAAACTCTGGCTTTAGTGGCACCACTTTCTTATTCTTTTTAGCTAGATTGATTGCACAATTCATGGTGATTTTCATCAACCATGTTTTAAAAAATTCTGGATTTTTCAATGTATTGATCTTTTTAAAAGATTGATATGCTACCTCTTGAACAATATCTAAAGCATCGTCTTTATTATTGACATAGACATAAGCCATTCGATAAATATCTTTCTCGTATTGCTGGAAAAGCTTTATAAAGGCTTTGTCATTTCCTTTTTGAGCTTTTTTCACTAAATGTTTAATCCCGATTCACCCTCTCTTTTTTGTCCTACATCTATTAGACAATTTAAATCAAGGTTTGGCTTAAATATCTTTAAATTTTTTCTATAAATAAATCGCCTAAAATAAAGGCAGCTTATAGCCCCCCTTTAAAGCGAAACACTTCACGTTTACCCTCAAGATAAGTAAAACAAAAAAATAATAATTTATTTTTGCAAACCAAAATAAGGTTTGCTTCGTCTAATATGTAGGAAGAGGTGATACGTGAATGAATGAACTGGAGCAATTATCAATGACAGATGAAAATATAGATGATAGGGAACAGATTCTTGATCAATTAATGCAAGAATACAGCGATGGAATCCTGCATCTCGCTTATACTTATGTGAAAAACAAGGTGACCGCGGAGGACTTAACACAAGAGATTTTTATAAAATGTTACGAAAATTTAGGGCAATTTAATCAACAGGCATCCATAAAAACTTGGTTATACCGCATTGCCTCCAATCATTGCAAAGACTATCTACGAAGCTGGCATCATCGCAAAATAACCCTTAATGAACAAATTTGGGATTATATCCCTTCCAAATCAAAACAAATAGAAGAGAAGGTTATTGAGAAGGATGAAGGTGACAGCTTGACAGAGGCTGTGATGGCTTTGCCAATCAAGTACAGAGAAGTAGTTTTTCTTCATTATTATCAGGAACTAACAATAGCAGAAATAAGTAATGTCACAACTGTAAATGTTAATACACTAAAAACAAGATTAAAGCGAGCAAAAGAATTATTAAAAGACAAGATAGAAAAGGAGGTTCACTGATGGATCCATTCATTCATTTAAAAAATTCCATGAAGAAAACTGTTTTCAAAGATTTTTCCTTTTCTGATGAAAGAAAAAATGCAGTGAAAGAAGCGATACAAAGAAAACAGTCTCTCGTACATCTTCATTCTTGGAAGGAAGAAACCCTAATAGCAGTATTAGAAGCACTTCAATACGAAGCAAAGGACGGCTATGAGATTTCCACCACGCTTTTTCAAAAACACGAATATAGCTTTCAAAACAAGGAAGGACAGCTTTATACACTTTTACATCTACTAGAAAATAAAGAAATTCTCACTTCAAATTGGATAAAAGAGAATAAATATTATTCATTGACAGTCAAAGGAAAAAGATACTTAGCAGCTTATAAACAAGGAAAGTGTACGCATCGTTACTCTCTTAAAGCATTAATCAAGGAGGCATCTTTATGAGTTCTTTGAGATTTGAGGAATTTTTGAGCAAAGTAACCTCTAAAGTGAAGTCTAAGGAAGCTCACGAATTTATAAAAAAAGAGCTGAACAATCACCTAAAGGAGTTGAGCCTCTCCTTCCAAAGAAGAGGGGCTTCCAAAGAGGAAGCAGAAGATATGGCCATTCAAGAAATGGGAAATCCCTTTTCCATTGGAGAAAACTTAAATCTCCTTCATAAACCGAAAATGGATTGGGTTCTTATTGTTTTATTTGTAATTATTGCAGGTATTAGTTTTCTTCCGCTAGTTGGCGGAGTTCCTGGAATGTCAGCACATAATTACAATTTTGTAGGTCGACAGATCATCTGGGTTAGCCTTGCTATTTTTGCCCTCGTTTGCTCGCTGTTATTTGATTATAGAAAATTAAAAAACTGGTGGAAGTTGATTTACGGAAGCGGTCTAGCTTTGATTTTATTGACCAGCTTGTTTTCCCCTCAAATCAACGGAGCAAAGAGATGGATTGCTTTAGGGAATGCTAGAATTGACACAATATCAATATGCTTATTATTATTTTTCCTTGCATGGGCTGGGATTTTTATAAGAATTCACGAGTTTAAGGGTTGGAAAAATCTAGTGTTATTGTTTTTTCTATTTTGGTTTCCTATCCTTCTCTATTTGAATTTAGCAAACTTAATGTCTAGTTTTATTTACTTTTTTTGTATAGCAACGATGTTTGCTTTCTCTCCTGTCCATAAAAAGATAGTCATTAAAGCAACCGCAGTCAATGTAGCTATGGCTGTAATTTTCATTTGTACACTGACCATTAATTTTCACAATGACTATTTACGTAATAGACTTCTTGCCTACCTAAATCCATACGCTGACCCTGAAGGTGCAGGATATATGTATATTGTCGTTAAGGATATACTTTCTAAAGCAGGGTGGTTCGGCAACGGTCTTTATAATGATGTTAATATCCAACAACCTCTTCCGGCCGCACATACAGATTTTGCTTTTCCTTATCTCGTATATTCCCTTGGCTGGGTATTCGGAATCATCCTTTGTTTACTATTATTGATATTTATTACACGAATTTCAAGAAATGCTTTTAAAACGAAGGATCTTTACGGGAAATTGCTAGTGATTGGCGGTGCTACATTAATTGCCGTTCCTGCTTGTTGGAATATACTAATGGGTTTTAGAATCGTACCAATTATGGGCGTTTCCCTGCCGTTTATTAGTTACGGTGGCAGCATGTTACTGTTCTACTCCACCATAGTAGGCCTTATATTAAACGTCTATCGGCGAAAGGATATTGTAGAGCCTACAATATAAAAATTACGATGAACCGTCTAGAAATAAATGCAAAAGGATCCATTTATGAAGGTTTTCTTCCAATTATTGAATAAAGAAGCCAATGATCTAGCGCAGTCAGGATATTGGCTTCTTTGTTTAGTTTCTTAAATTATCGCTCTGTTAGCCAATCATGAAGTTTTACTTCACCATAAAAAATGAGAGAAAAGTTGTTCTCCTATGGTAGGATTGTAGAATTCTTATTACTAAACTCTGATTATACATCTAGGGGATGACAACGTTACCCTGTATCTCGCCATTATTATTGAATTGCTTCATTACTTCATGTTCTGGTGTATGAACTGTATGAACTTTCTCATTTTTATACAATTCAACATCTTCAACAGGAAAAACTCTATCTATATGACTTTTTCGTAAAAAGTCAATGCAATGATTTTTAGCCACCCGATTAATCCATGTATCCAAGGTACAGTCCCTGTTAAATTTCTCCCTATTAAAATAACACTTTATGATCACTTCGTGGGAAAGGTCTTCTGCTAAATGGGGGTCCTTTACAAAATTGAATGCTACATTGTATATCTTTCTTTTATATTTAAAATATAGCTGTGATACTATGTCAAGATAGTAGACACAGATTTTCTACCGCGCTTTCGCTTGGTTGCCTTCATAAAAAAGTTTAAATAAGGTACTTTTTAAACTTCTTTATGAAGGTGAAATTCATGCCGCCAATTG
>JAEWMK010000514.1 GCA_023457235.1 Bacillota bacterium | reverse complement strand
GGGTGCGATAGCGGGTATGGGTGTCCTCATCTGGTATTGGGTAAAAAGAAAAAAACACCTGGATGAATTGTTGGAACAAAACACAACTCAAAGTAATTTAACAACAAAGGAAATGCTGTTGGAATTACTTTCATATGCGGGTCCATTCGTATTTGTATCATTAGCCATTCCGTTTTATCAATTAGTGGACGAATTTACGTTTAGCCGAACAATGGAAAGTATAAATAAAGGTGGCAAATATGCCGAGGAGCTGTTTTCTATCTTTAATATGAATAGTCATAAATTAATTATGATTCCGGTATCACTTGCAACAGCATTTGGTTTAACGCTTGTACCAACGATTACGGAATCATTTGCAGCGAGAAACACGCCGCGATTAAACAAGCAAGTATCACAAGCATTACAAATTGTTATGTTTTTAACATTACCGGCTGTGTTTGGTCTATCGATGGTGGCCGGGCCGGCAATCGGGGCCCTTTTTAGTGTAGACGACATTAATATTGGGGAAGGAGTCTTATTTTATTATTCCCCTGTAGCGCTATTTTTTGCACTCTTTACCGTTTCCGCTGCAATTTTGCAAGGAATCAATCAGCAGCGGTTTGCTGTTTATAGTATGTTCGGAGGTTTCTTTTTAAAATTAATTTTGAACATACCGCTTATTAAGCAGTTTGAAATCTATGGCGCAATTAGTGCAACAGCGATCGGCTTTTTATTTTCAATCTTATTTAATTTTTGGGCGATTAAAAAATATGCGAGCGTCCGTTTCAACTATACGATTCGCCGCAGCCTACTAATCACTATTTTTGTAGGAATTATGGTTGCCGTTGTTCAATTGGTAAAATGGATTCTTTCCTTTGTTGTTTCATATGAGGACGGACGCGGTCAATCTATTGTTGTGTTGGTTCTTTCTATTACGGCAGGTGCTGGAGTTTATTTATATTTAAGCATTCAAAGTAATTTAGCGGGGAGTATTCTTGGCTATCGTTTTAAATTTTTACAAAAACAAAAACGAAGGGAAAAGGCGAACAGTTAAGTCCGCCTCTTTTCCCAAACTGGGACAGAGAACCCGACCCTGTGTCCCATTAATCCCAGGCTTCAAGGGCATAGCCTAATTGCCGTTCAACACGTTGCAAGCGGCGATTTAGACGATTAAGGCGTTCTGTATGGCGTTGCAATTGGTTTTCAATGCGGTCTAAGCGACGATCAATGTTGCCGCCTCCGCCTGGAAAACCACCTCCTGGAAAACCACCGCCGGGGAATCCTCCTCCTGGGAATCCGCCTGTGCCACCTCCAGGAAAACCAAATTGTCGTTCATAATCACTATAATCATAATAGTAGTTCATTATCTTCTCTCCTTTTTTTGTATGTGCTTTTTTATTACGTTATTAATCTATGCGATATAGATAATCGTGGACTAAACTATAGCCTATTTGGCATTGTTCACCCCAAAATTTGAAAATGGAGGACTTAACATGAGAATTGACAAGCTGCTTGCCAATACAGGCTATGGCAGTCGGAAAGAAGTAAAAAAATTACTGAAAACCGGTGCTGTACAAATAAACGAGACTGTGGTTAAAGACCCTCAAACACATCTTGATCCTGAAACCGATTCAGTAACGGTTCACGGCGAGATAGTAGTATATAAAGAGTTTATCTATTTGATGATGAATAAACCAGACGGGGTCATTTCAGCGACAGAAGATGATCGTGAGGAGACTGTTATTGATCTGCTTGAGATGGAGGATCAAATTTATGAGCCATTTCCGGTTGGGCGGCTCGATAAAGATACGGTTGGTTTATTACTATTAACGAATGATGGCCAATTAGCCCATCAGCTTCTATCCCCGAAAAAACATGTACCAAAAACGTATTATGCCAAAATAGCAGGTCTTGTAACAGAGCATGATATTGAGGCCTTTAAGCAGGGGGTAACACTTGATGATGACTATAAAACAAAACCAGCCGAACTCGTCATTTTGTCTACAAATGAAAGGGAAAATAGATCAGAAATTGAATTGACGATCACGGAAGGGAAATTTCATCAAGTAAAACGAATGTTTGAGGCTGTTAATAAAAAGGTGACTTTCTTAATGAGAATAAAAATGGGTCCGCTATCACTTGATGAATCCTTAAAACCAGGTGAATATCGGGAACTGGATGATGAGGAAGTTGAATTATTAAAGCAAACAACATAAACATAATGGGCTGCACCCATTGCTCAGAAAATGCAATTCAGGTGTAGCCCATATTGTCTAGTTCCAGCGCCCAGCGACTAGTGGACTTCGTCCACCTCCCTACGATAAGTCAACAGGAGAAGATCGCTTACGCTCTTCGCCGGATATCCTTTATCTCAGTCGATGTGCTCCAGTCCTTACGTCGCTAAACGGGCGCTTCTACTTTTCTAATTTATGATATCTTTACCTTCTTTTCTGTTGTTGTCCATACTCCTCGACTCGGACTGCAGACTAAATCATTGTAAGTCAGCACATTTAAGTCTCTTTGAATAGTTCGAGGTGTTGTACCAAATTCTTCAACAAGTTCTTGTGTTGAAACTGTGCCTCTTTCACTAATGAATAAGTAAACAGACTTGATGCGGTTTATCATCCGGGTAGTTGGGTTCAAAAAACCACTCCTTAATATAATGTTCAAACCCATTTGAACAAGAAATTAAATAGAGGTGAATTAGTAACAATACCAACACTTGATAATATTATTGTACATGTTATTGCTAAAAATTTCTACTATAACGTATGAATTTACGAAATATTTACACTTCTTATAAAATCACCCCGCTTAGTGCCTTTTCACTACTAACATATGTAATGAAATCTGAATGTTATGACTTTTTATTCGTGAATTAAAATAGGTTTTATGCGCGTTACTTAATAAAAAGTAGTATATTGATAAAAAATAACATTATATTTCAAAGGGAGGATTATTAAGAATGTCAAATCAAATAAATTGGACGGAAGAGGTCCTAAAAAGAAAAGAGCAAATCATTAATGATACTCAAGCATTTTTACAAATCAAAAGTGTTTTAGATGAGGGTGATGCGACTGAACAAGCCCCATTAGGCCACGGAATTGATCAAGCTTTAAAGTTTATGCTTAATAAAGGGCAAAATGATGGCTTTACTGTAAAAAATGTCGATGGCTTAGCAGGTCATATTGAATATGGAGAAGGTACAGAGTTATTAGGAATCCTGTGCCATGTTGATGTCGTTCCAGAAGGGGATGGTTGGACAAGTGATCCGTATAGTGCAGAAATAAGAGATGGAAAAATTTTCGCACGAGGGGCGATCGATGATAAGGGACCAACAATGGCAGCCTATTATGCCATGAAAATCGTAAAGGAATTAGGACTTTCCGCACAAAAAAGGGTTAGAATGATTTTAGGTACGGATGAGGAAAGTAATTGGCGCTGTGTAGATCATTATTTTAAACACGAGGAAATGCCTACGATTGGATTTGCGCCTGATGCGGACTTCCCGATTATAAACGCAGAAAAAGGAATTTTTGATTTTATCCTTGAGCAAAATCGTCACGAACAAAATGAAAATGGGGGTACGGCAGTTTTACAAATGCTCCAAGCTGGAAGACGTCTTAATATGGTACCGGATTTGGCAGAAGCAAGCATTCTATGTAAAACAAAAGATGAAGCCGAACAATTTAAAGATTCTTTTGAACAGTACATAAAGAATAATGACCTAACAGGTGCTGCTACAATGAAAGAAAGCAATTTGCAGCTACGCCTTGAAGGGATATCTGCCCATGGAATGGAACCTAATAAAGGAAGAAATGCCGGTCTGTTGTTAAATAGCTTTTTACATAATAATCTCCTTGATGTGCTCGATCAAAAGGCGCGCTCCTTTGTTTCTTTTGTTCAACAGTATTTTGGCGAGGGTAGTCGCGGCAAAGCGCTTGGTATTGCTTACGCGGATGAAATCTCGGGGGAATTAACAATCAATAATGGTACTCTTTCCTATAGTAAGGAAGAGGGCGGGAAAATCGGATTGAACCTTCGTTATCCGGTCACCCATGATATTGAACCATCCAAGCAGAAAATAAAGGAGATTTCTGAAAAACATAGTTTTATATGTAAAGAACTTAGTGATTCAAAACCACATCATGTTGATCAACAGCATCCATTAATTAAAGTACTGCAAAAGGTTTATGAAGAGCAAATAGGTGAAAAAGCAGAGTTAATCGCTATTGGAGGAGGGACTTATGCCCGTTCATTACGTGCCGGTGTAGCATTTGGTCCGCTATTTCCGGGGCGCCCGGACGTTGCCCATCAAAAGGATGAATACATCGAAATCGAGGATCTGCTAAAAGCAACCGCTATTTATGCTCAAGCAATATATGAGTTAGCAAAATAGAACTATAAAATAATTTTTCTTGTATACAATGGGGGTAGGGTGTAAGTTAGAAATCTGGGGGGAGTTTGATGGGAGCCTTTATTCGAATTATTTTTCAAATTGGGATACTTTACATCTTCTATTACATAGGTTTATGGATTCAGCAAACCTTTCATTTATTAATACCAGGAAGCATTATTGGGATGCTTTTATTATTTTGTTTATTAATGATAAAGAAATTTAAGGTTACATGGATTGATAAAGGGGCTAATCTTTTACTATCCCATTTACCCCTATTATTTATACCGGTAACGGTTGGAATTATTGACTTTTTCGACCTGTTTAAAGGCCGGGGATTTTTTTCAGTGATTGTAGTAATTGTAAGTACAATTTTAGTGATGGTAACCTCGTCATTCGTCGCCGGGTGGATTGCTGAAAGAAAGATAAACGTAGTAAAAATGCGAACACAGGAGAGAAAAGAAATATGAGTCTATTCTATGCCGCATTAGCAATAGCAGGTACCCTCCTTATCTATAACTTAATGAAAAAAATATATGTAAAGTTTTATACACCATTTATGGTGCCAATTGTAACATCAACGGTTTTTATAGTACTATTTTTGCTGTTATTTCATATACCGTATGAAACCTATATGAGCGGCGGCAAGTGGATTGTCCATTTATTAGGACCTGCTGTTGTTGCTCTTGCTTATCCGTTATATAAGCAAATGGATACAATTAAAAAATATGGGATTTCAATTGTGACAGGGGTATTTGTCGGCACCTTTATTGGAATCCTGAGCGGGATCGGTTTGGGTCTTTTATTTGATGTTGAACCGTTAACATTACTTTCCTTAGTTCCTAAATCGGTAACATCACCAGTTGCCATGGATATTGCCCAAGTGATTGGTGGAAATCCGACGTTAGCGGCGGTCTTTGTAATGGTTGCAGGGGTGCTTGGTGCCGTTTTAGGCCCATATTTGATAAAATGGATGCGGATCAATCACTTTATCGCGAGAGGAATTGGGTTTGGAACTGCAGCCCATGGGATAGGAACTGCAAAAGCGCTTGAAATGGGTGAAAAGGAAGGAGCCATCAGCTCCATTGCGATGACACTAAGCACTATTTTCGCGTCAATCCTAAGCCCGCTCCTTGTTCAGCTTTTATTATAAAAGGCATAATCATTGTCTAGCTCTAGCGCCTATCGCCTAGCAAACTTCAGGTCTCCTCCCTACGATAAGTCAACTAAGAATTGCTAACGCAATTCAAGTTTCCTTTATCTCGAGACCGAAGACCCTCCAGTTTGTACGGCGATGAGCAAGGCGCTTCTGCTTTTCTAAGTTTGGAGGAAATATTGTGGCACAATTAATAAAGCTTCAGGATTTTATATCCCGCTATGAAACAGATATATACCGATATCCAAGCCAGTTTATCCGTTTGAAAAAAGAACGCTGGGAAAAAATCAATGCATCATTAGACCATCAACCACCCAAATTTAGCGACTCAACATTTTTTGAAGGCTTTGAGGATTTCGATCAAAACTGGCTTGAACCTGAGAAAAAAGGCTTGTTCGGAACAATAAAAAGTTGGCTAAAAAAAACGAAAAGAAGCGTAGAGGACGTAAACGAATTCGAAACGCCTTTTCGGGAGTTCGACCAATTATCAGCAGATAGAAAAAAAACAAAAGAAGAAATCAAACAGGAATTTCTTAATGAATTATTTCGTTTTCAAATAAATTGGGCCAGCTCAACGATCAGAGATTATTCCTATGTAGATAAAAAAATTTATGAGGATGAAATATTAAAATATTTTCTGCAGCATTTCCCCGATAATTATTTATTGTTATATAAGCCGACTTTACTTGTAAAAAAAGCACCGATTGAATTGGAAATCATTTTAATCAGCCCTGTAACAACGTTTTGTATTACTATCATTGAAAATGATGATATGAGTGTTTTTAAGACGGATAGAGGCAATTATTGGTCTGAGCTAATTCGAGATCAAGAGATTAAAAGAATAAATCCAATGCTCTCTTTAAACCGTGCTGAAAGTTTAATAAAAGGCTATTATAAACATTATGAAGTTGAAATGCCGGTTCAAAAAATAGTATTGTCGCGAACAGGGTATATCGAGGGTGAATACGAACCTTCCAATACATTGCTTATTGATAAACGAAATTACAGCGAATGGTATACAAAACTTAGAAGACTGCCTTCCCCGATCAAATTTGTTCAATTGAAGGGGGCTAAAATTCTATTAAGACATAGTCAATCAACCTATGTCCGCAGGTATGAATGGGAACAGGATGATGATGAAATCAATTTTGATAAGTTGCTTGATGAAGACAAGTAAAAGGTGTTGAAAGCTGATGAAAATCAAATGGCTTTCAACACCTTTTTTTGTAGAATAATATATAATAATAGGTAAAAGAAGTATGATCAAATACGCCTTGGCGTATTTGCGCCCAGATTTTTTCGAGCTCGCTCGAAAAACTACCTTTTAAAATCTGAGGCATCCGCCGGAGGCTTTAACTTTATTCAGCAGGGGGTTGTACCCCCACTGAATAAAAATTCTAATTTGCATTTATCCCACCACTTATGGAAGTGGGAGACTTCTGCTGAATAAAGTTAAACAAGTCGTAACGTAATAGTTGGGGTGTGAGATATGAACTGGTTTGAAGCCTATTTAGATGAAATGGATATCGTTACAATCTTGTTTTCCAAGGAAACGCCTTTATTAGACAATCATGAATTTTACTTACATGATGGAGTTCAAAGACACTCATTAACAGTAATTAAAAAAGAAATATTATTAACAGAAACTAAATTTACATGCAAGTCACCAGTCGACATAGAAATAGGCAAATTTAATTTAGTATCGGACCTTTTGGGAAATCAAACTGAACTATTAATCGGCTCAGTTATAAGAACGAAAAAATTTGATCAATTATATTTTTATAGCAAAGACGATTTAGGGGCCACTTATTCGTTGACGGAAACGACTTTTAAAGTATGGGCTCCATCTGCTGAAGATGTTACCCTTTTGTTTTATAACGCAAGAGGAACGATCCACCAAATGTTTTCGTTGGCGCGGGGAGATAAGGGAGTTTGGTCGATCACTTTACATGGAAATTATGACGGCTATTTTTACCGCTATAATGTTTGTGTTAATAAAGTATGGCGTGAAGCTGTTGATCCGTATGCAAAAGCAGTGTCTGTAAATGGGGAATATGGTGTTGTCGTTGATTTGAGTAAAACTGCCGTTCCGAAACATTCACAGTATTTACCGCTTTTCAAATCACCAACAGATGCTATTATTTATGAAACCCACATCCGTGATTTTTCTATTCATCCGGAAAGCGGTGCGAAAAATAAAGGGAAATATGTGGCCTTTTGTGAAGAAGGCACAAAAGGACCGTATGAATGTAAAACTTGTCTTGATTATTTAGTAGATTTGGGAATTACCCATGTAGAGCTGCTCCCTTTTAATGATTTTGAAGGAATTGATGAGTCAAGTAACAAAGATCAATATAACTGGGGGTATAATCCGGTTCATTACAATGTCCCCGAAGGAAGCTATGCAACAGATCCATATGACCCATATGTACGAATTCGTGAAGCGAAAGAAATGATCGAAGCCCTTCATCAAAAAGGGCTTCGGGTTATCATGGATGTTGTCTATAACCATGTTTATAAGCGTGAATATTCATCATTCCGCAAAATAGTTCCCGGCTATTACTTCCGTTTTAACGAATTTGGACTTCCGTCAGATGGGACCGGTGTCGGCAATGACATTGCATCAGAACGGTTAATGGTAAGAAAGTTTATTATAGATTCAGTTCAATATTGGGTTAAAGAATATAATGTTGATGGATTCCGTTTCGATTTAATGGGTATTTTGGACATTGAGACCATGAATGCCGTTCGGCAAACGATTGATGAAATTGACCCGTCAATTATCATTCTCGGGGAAGGCTGGAACCTGGACACACCACTACCAGAAGGAGACAAGGCCATCATAAAGAATGCAGAAAAACTGCCCAGGATAGCCCATTTTAATGATGTATTTCGCAATTCTGTTAAAGGTAGTATTTTTGATCTTTTGGAACAGGGATTTGTTTCTGGAGATACAAGACATAACGATAATTTTAAGATGCTCTTCGCCGGGAGTGTCGCCATTACGAAAGAAATGGACGGTATATTTCAATCACCACAGCAAAGCGTTAACTATGTAGAATGCCATGATAATCATACATTATGGGATAAGCTTGAAATAAGCAATGCCGATGAATCGCTGGAAATTCGAAGGAAGCGACAGTATTTAGCCATTGCGATTGTGCTGTTATCCCAGGGCATCCCTTTTCTGCATAGCGGGATGGAGTTTTTTCGGACAAAATATGGCGAGGGTAATAGCTATAACAAGCCTGATAATATTAATCAACTTGATTGGGCAAGAAAAAATATGTACGAAAACTATATTCCGTTATTCCAAGCTCTAATTGCAATTCGGAAAGCACATCCGGCTTTTCGCTTATCCACCTCAGAAGAAATTCAAAAACATTATAAGTGGCTGGCCCCGTCGCCGAATCTAATAGGTTTTTTCCTTCATGATCTTGATGAAATAGACTCATGGGAAAATATCATTGTCCTTTTTAATAATGGTGTCCTCCCAAAAGAATACTTGTTGGATGATAGCGATCAGTGGAATATTGCTGTTAGTGGAGATAGAGCAGATTTGAATGGAATAGAACAAATCACAAAAAAGGTCATAATAGAACCGCTGTCAACCATGATCCTTTTTAAAACAAAAATCTAGTGGTTTCCTAACGAATTGATTTACGTTATACTTAAAATGATAGAATGACGGGAATTTAGAATATGTAGGTGAACAGCATTGGAAATCAGTTTAGATTTAGGAGAAGGTTGGGAGGTTTTTCCCGCAGGTGGTGCCACTGGCGAAGCCTACATCGCTCAATATGAAGGCCAAAATAAACTTTTCCTTAAAAGAAACTCCTCCCCATTTTTGGCTCTTTTGTCCGCTGAAGGGATTGTCCCGAAATTAATGTGGACAAAAAGAATGGAAAATGGCGACGTAATTACAGCACAGCATTGGTTAAAAGGGAGAGAGCTCAAACCAATAGATATGACGGATAAGGCTGTTGCGATCCTTTTGAGTAA
>JAEWMK010000513.1 GCA_023457235.1 Bacillota bacterium | reverse complement strand
GATTACCTGTTATTTAAGCATTTACAAGGTTATAAGTAGGTTACTGTGAATAATTCAGGTAAAATTATTTTTTTGAATGAAAAAGAGGTGAAACAACATGAATGCAGAACAACGAAAAAAAATAATAATATTAATGATTAATATGTTCATCGCTATTGGAAGTTTCGGGATTATTATCCCTATTTTGCCGGCGTATTTAGAGTCCATTAATCAGGGTGGTACAGCTGCGGGATTAATGATTGCTCTATTTGCAGGAGCGCAATTAATTTTTTCTCCGATTGCTGGAAAATGGGCTGATCAATATGGGCGTAGAAAGATGATTATTTATGGATTGTTAGGTTTGACGGTTTCCATGTTTGTATTTTACGGCTTAGATTCAATTTGGTGGCTTTACGTCTCACGTGTCATTGGCGGTATTGGAGCTGCATTGCTCGTACCTGCTATTTTTGCCTATATAGCCGATATTACTACGCTGGATCAGCGGGCAAAAGGTAATAGTTTAATATCAGCAGCTATGTCCCTGGGAATTGTCATTGGACCAGGGGTAGGTGGCTTTTTGGCGGATTTTGGATTGAAGATGCCATTATTAATTTCTGCGCTTGTATCACTCGTTGCCGTATTATTTTCTATCTTTATCCTCAAGGAAAGTAACATAACAGAAATAAAGGATTTACCTATAGATGATGAATCAATGGGTAGAAAGATGGTTCGCTCCGTGAAAATGCCTTATTTTATCCCTCTTATTATTACGCTTGTAATGAGTTTCGGTTTAATGGCATACGAATCCGTTCTTGGTCTTTTTGTCGATAATCAATTTGGTGCAACACCACAAGAAATTGCGATAATGGTGACATCTACGGGGATAGTAAGTGTCATAGCGCAGCTTTTTGTTGTTGACCGTATTGTTAGCCGCTTTGGAGAAGTAGTTGTTTTAAATATCTTTATAGGAGTAACAACAATTGGGTTTCTTCTTTCACTCTTTGCATCTAGCTATACACTTTTCTTTGGAGTTACACTTTTAATTTTCCTTGCGACTTCCATTCTTCGCCCTGTTCTAAATACACTTATCTCCAAAATGGCTGGTAATGAACAAGGCTTCGCAATGGGCATGAATAATGCTTACATGAGTATTGGAAATATTTTAGGCCCAACCCTAGCCGGGCTGTTATATGATGTTAATATTATCTATCCATTTATTATGGGTCTTATTTTTTTAGTCCTGACAATGTTAGTGACGATAATGTGGCAGAAACGCTTGGATAATAAAAATAAGCAGATAAAACTTGGTGAACTATAAAAATAACGAAAAAGCTGTCCCAAAAAAATAATGGGATAGCTTTTTCAATAGAATTAATACAAACTTTCAATTGCAACATTATCTGGTAGTTTAAATGGATTTTCTTTATTTATCCTGTCATAAAACATTATGCCTTCTAAATGATCTATTTCATGTTGGATAACAATGGAATGATATCCTTTAAATTTCAAAATCAGTTCTTGCCCATTAATGTCATATGCTTTTACCTTAATTTTCTCATATCTTGGAACTAATCCTTCAACTTCCCTATCAACCGAAAGACAGCCTTCTCCTTCAGGTAGATAAATCATATTAAGAGAATGGCTAATAATTTTTGGATTAATTAACATGTATTCCTTATCTTTATCCCCATCATCAAAAAGTGCTGCAAACATACGTTTATCAAGCCCAATTTGATTTGCTGATAAGCCTACTCCAGGACGAAGTTTATATTTTTTTGAGATATTCGGGTCTTGGCTGTTTTTTAAATACTGAAGCATGCAAAGCAAAGCATCTTTATCTTTACTAGAAACAGGAAGGGGAACTTCTTTGGTTTTCTTTCGTAATATTGGAGCACCTTCTCTCACTATATCATTCATTGTAATTATGTATTCTGAGCCAAACTTACTCATATATAAATACCTCGTCAACTTTTTTATTTAGAACTTTTGCAATTTTAAATGCTAACTCGAGAGTAGGGTCATACTTATCGTTTTCAATACAATTAATCGTTTGCCTCACGACTCCACATTCTTTGGCGAGAGTTTCTTGGGTAATTCCTAATTTTTTTCTTAACACTTTAATAATATTTTTCAATTTCATTACCTCATTTGTCTTAAACATTGGACGTTTATCATATAACATTATCTCATAAATGTCCAATATATTGGATATTTATGAGATTTTTCTTATTTTCTTTTACAAAATTTGGGCCAAGTTTGAGTACGCTATTTCATAATAAAATTAAACATACTTAATTAATTAGTGAACAATAGGCGGATATTCAGCACCACCTCTAATGATGAACAGTTGTGAACCCAATTCGATATTTTTTATGTTAAAAATGTCGAGTATTTTAAAAGTTGCTTTGTTATTATGTAGACATGAAAAGGAGGGATACATTGTTAAAAGAATTAAACCTAGTGATTGACTTTATTGAAGACCATTTAACTGATGAACTATCTCTTGAAAAAATATCTGAATATGCTGGGGTTTCCGACTATCACTTTAGAAAGATATTTTTTTATCTTTCAGGGTTGACGCTAAGTGAATATATAAAAAACAGGAAATTGTCGGAAGCAAATAAAGATTTATTGAATGGGGAAAAAGTAACGGATGTTGCTTTTAAATATGGATATCAGTCAGTGGACGGGTTTACTAGAGCGTTTAAAAAATGGAGTGGTTTTTTACCCTCAGATGTAATAAAAAAAGGAATAAGCAAATTGTTTCCCAAACTTTCGTTTGTAATCACTGTTAAAGGAGGAACCACTATGGAATTTAGAATTGAAGAAAAGCCATCGTTTAATTTAGTCGGTGTAAGTAAACGAGTTTCTATGCAATTTGAAGGTGTTAATAACGAAATTATTAAGCTTGCGGAAAGCATAACGGACGAACAAAAGGAAGAAATGCATTCTCTTCAAAATATAGAGCCTTATGAAATTGTTAATGCTTCCTATGATGCTGACGCTAATTTCTTAAAAGAAGAAGGAGATTTAACTCACTTAATAGGTATATTAACGACTAAAAATCAAGTAAGTGATCTATTAGAAAAAGTGCCAGTCGAAGCCTGTACCTGGGCGATATTCCCAAATGAAGGGCCATTTCCGTCTACGTTACAAGAAACAATGGCAAAAACATATTCAGAATGGCTTCCTTCTTCCGATTATGAGGTAATCAATGTCCCTGCTTTTTCTTTTACTAAAATGGATAAACATAAAAAAGATTACGCTTATAGTGAAGTTTGGATTCCAGTTCGGAAGAAATAAAAAACAGAACTAACAACAAAATCCGAAACTACTACCACTTGTAGTATCGAGTTTTTGTCTGCCATGTATCATTTGATTTCGAAAAAATTGCATATCCCCATTCTAACTTAGGAACAATAATTGTTAGTACATAAAGGGGAGTCAGCAATGAACCAATTTTTACAAAAGATGACAGGACATGATGAAGTAAATAAGGAAATAGTTTTCTTGCTATTGATAGGTGGGTTGTATTCATTAAGTATTGCTCTGTCAAACACATTTGTGAATATTTATATTTGGAAGCAATCGGGTGAATTTACGGATATAGCTCTATATAATTTGACTGTAGTTGTGATGCAGCCGCTAACTTTTATTTTGGCTGGAAAATGGGCAAAAAAAATTGACCGAATTATCGTATTAAGATTAGGTGTAATATTTTTGTCGGTATTTTATTTAGCTGTTCTTGTAAGTGGAGATAATGCGGCTGGCTTCTTGCTTTTATTGGGAGGTCTCTTAGGAATTGGGTACGGATTTTATTGGCTGGCATTTAATGTTTTAACATTTGAGATTACAGAACCAGAAACGCGGGACTTTTTTAATGGCTTTTTTGGAGTGTTAACGTCTTTAACAGGTATGATTGGTCCTATTTTAGCAGGTTGGATTATCTCTAGCTTACAAGCATTCACAGGTTATACGACTATTTTTAGTATTTCATTAGGTTTATTTGTTGGTGCCGTTCTTTTAAGTTTGCTTATTAAGAGACGGCCTGCACATGGTACCTATTCCTTCAAGCGCATATTACAAGAACGAAAAAATAATCATAACTGGCAACGAATTTTACATGCAAGTTTTTTTCAAGGCTTGCGAGAAGGTTCATTTTTGTTTGTCATTTCTCTTTGGGTTTATATTACGACTAACAGTGAGCTTGCCATTGGAACATTTGGACTTGTGAACTCTGGGGTTGCTTTCGTCTTTTATTTTTTCGCTACTAGATTTATTAAGCCCGCCCATCGATTAAAAACGATTCTTTTGGGAGGCTTGATGTTGTATGGCAGTGTATTTTTAATTATTTTTGATCTTTCCTTCACGCGCTTGATCATGTACGCAGTCGTAATCGCCATAGCCTATCCGATCTTGTTAGTGCCCTATATGTCAATTACATATGATGTCATTGGTAAGGCTTGGAAAGCAGCTGATATGAGAGTCGAATATATCGTTGTTCGTGAATTATATTTAAATAGTGGAAGAGTAGTATCGATATTACTATTTTTAGTTTGCGTTACTCTTATCAATGAAGAGAGTGGAATTCCGATCGTACTGGCAATTACTGGAGCAGGACATTTAATTATTTACTTTTTCGTCAAAGGGATTGATGTGAAAAGTAAAAATCCTAATGAAACGAAAGAAAAGGTATACCCCCGCGTACCTGGAAGAAGGTTGGCCGATGGAGAGGGTGGGTCACCTATTTAAGAACACATGTATTTGTGTTCTATTTTTTTTGTTCCTTGTCTAGCTCCAGCGCCCAACGACTAGTAAACTTCGCCCACCTCCCTACGATAAGTCAACATCAGAAGAATCACTACGCTCATCGCCGGATATCCTTTAAGTCGATGTGCTCCAGTTTATACGTCGCTGAACGGGCACTTCAACTTTTCGGATTTACATTGTTTAACATTGATTTACAATACCTTAACATTCTGTTTAAACAAGGTTAATACAAAAATTTTAAAGTAAATATTGTATGAATGATCCCCAGGTATTATGTAAGAGAGGAGCAGTTTTTATGCAAAAAACTGTTAATGTTAAAGAACTGATAGAAAATAGCAAAAGTAGAGGAAAAAATAGGCTGGTTGAAAAGTCTGTACCTATTATTTTGTTTATCATTGCTTCTATTTCTGTACTAACGACAATTGGAATTGTGTTTACACTAATTGTCGAAGCGATTCTCTTCTTTAAAGAAGTGTCTTTGATCGAGTTTTTTACGAGTACAAAATTAGCACCACTAGCTAAAGATCCTTCATTTGGTATTCTTCCATTAATTAATGGAACGCTTATCACAACCGTTATTGCAATGCTAGTTGCAATTCCTATCGGTTTAACGGCTGCCATTTATTTAAGTGAGTATGCTTCTGAAAAGGTCAGAAAGCGGCTTAAGCCGTTAATCGAAATATTGGCAGGAATCCCAACTATTGTTTATGGTTTTTTTGCCTTTACATTTGTAACTCCCCTTTTAAGACAATTGATTCCCACATTAGAGCCTGTTAACGTCTTGAGCCCAGGCATTGTTATGGGAATTATGATTATACCGTTAGTTGCTTCTCTTTCTGAAGACGCCATGAGTGCCGTTCCAAATTCGATGAGAGAAGGGGCACTTGCTCTAGGTGCTACGAAATTTGAAGTAACAATGAGAGTTGTTATTCCAGCTGCAATTTCTGGGATCATTGCATCATTTGTATTAGCAATTTCACGAGCGATTGGTGAAACGATGATTGTAGCGATTGCAAGTGGTTCAAATAAAGATTTCACATTTGATATTACACAACCTATGCAAACGATGACAGCTTATATTGTTGAATTTACAAGTGGTGATGCAGGTAGTGGAACAGTGGGCTATCATAGCTTATATGCTGTTGGGATAACTTTGTTTGTCTTTACATTGTTCATGAATTTATTAGCACAATTTATTTCCCGTAAGTTCAGGGAGGAATATTAAGATGAAATACATTGATTATGACGTTGTCCACAAAAGAATCGGGAATCGAATTTTTAAAAATAAATTGATTAAAAATATCTTTTTACTTTCTACATTATTTTCACTTCTTGTCCTAGGAATATTGATCTACCGGGTTGTGGTGGATAGTATTGGCTGGTTGGACTGGCAGTTTATTACGAGTAAGCTATCAATGTCTGCAGACAGAGCTGGCATTAAAGGGGTCATTGCCGGGACTTTGTGGTTAATGGCTGTTGTTGCACCGATTACAATGTTTTTGGGTATTGGTACGGCGATCTATCTAGAGGAATATGCGAAACGAGGTAAATTTCAAGCTTTTATTCAAACAAATATTTCTAACCTTGCTGGTGTGCCTTCTGTTATATTTGGTCTTTTAGG
>JAEWMK010000512.1 GCA_023457235.1 Bacillota bacterium | reverse complement strand
GGGCAACAGGTCAAATCGTACCTTCAATGCTTATATTCATTGCTGTTGTTGGCTGGGTTATTTACACGATGGGGGGCAGTAAGTTTCGCGGTTGGTCCGCATTGCGATATTCAACGTTAAGCTGTTTACTTGGAACAATCACAGCCATTGTTATTACAGTAGGGGCATCTTTGTTTGGAGTTTTACCTGTCCCATCAGCGGAAAATATACTAGCAGTAAGCCCGCATTTATTATTTATGATTATATTCCCTGGGGCCATTGCGCTCGTTGGTTGGAACGTCGGTGTGACTATTTTATCGCCATTAAATGCCCTGTTATTCATAAACTTTGTTCCTGTTACAACGCTCTTAGTCTCGATTTTTCAAGGGAATTACATAACAATGTACGATCTGCTCGGTACTTTCTTAATTATTGTTTCACTTTTATCTAATAATGTTTTTGTAAGAATGACGCAAAAGAGAGAATCAAAACAGCATATTCAAGCACATTTGCGTGAACGCGCATCTTAACGATATGAAACCCACCACAATATTTGCGGTGGGTTTTCTTACTAAACTAAATTAAAAATAAATAGAAAAAAATCACTAAACTGTTGCGTATATAGCAACCATGGAGTTGTATATGAAACGATTGACTATTATCATAAAATTATGAACAATATAAATAAAAATAAGGTTATAGGAGGAGTTATATAATGGCTGTACAAACACAAAAAGTTGTTGAAAAGATTGTAAAACCTTTTGATTGTCTACATTATATTGATGGAAAGTTCGTAGAATCCGTAGATAAAAAGACGTTTAATAATGTTGACCCTGTAACGGAAGAGGTTTATGGTACGGTTGCGGAAGGAAACGCTGCAGATATTGATTTAGCTGTCAAAGCTGCAAAACGTGCTTTTGAAGAAGGACCATGGGGAAAAATGAGCACAAAGGAGCGTTCTGTGATTCTGCGCAGGGTCGGCGACATTCTTACCGCTAGACAAGAAGAAATTGCACAATTAGAATCATTGGATACTGGTAAGCATCTTAAATTCTCACGTCACGTTGATGCTCCACGTGCAGGGGCAAACTTCCATTTCTTTGCAGACTACATGATTTCTATAGGAACAGAAGCGTACCAAGATGAAACAAATAAAGCTCTTAATTACGGATATCGACGCCCAATTGGAGTTGTCGGTTTAATCCAGCCGTGGAATCTTCCACTATTCTTATTAACTTGGAAACTAGCCCCGGCTCTAGCTGCAGGCTGTACCGTAGTTATTAAACCATCAGAGTTAACTCCGATGACAGCAACTTTATTAATGGAAATTCTTAAAGAAGCCGGTGTTCCAGATGGTGTTGTAAATATGGTTCACGGTTTCGGACCTGGTGCCGGAAGTGCCATTAACCAACACCCTGACATTGCAGGTATTGGCTTTATCGGACAAGTAAGTACAGGTGCTAAAATCATGGCGGAAGCGGCTCCAACATTGAAAAAGCTTTCTTTCGAATTAGGTGGAAAAAACCCTAACATTATCTTTGCTGATGTCGACATTGATGAAGTAGTTGACACTACAATTAGATCAAGTTTCACAAACCAAGGGGAAGTTTGTGTTTGCGGTTCAAGAATTTATGTTGAACGCCCGATTTTCGATGAATTTGTAGAAAAATTCGCTGCAAAAACTAGACAATTAAAAGTTGGCGACCCATTTGATATGGACAACGATTTAGGTGCATTAGTTGCTAAAGTACATTATGACAAGGTGACTAGTTACCTAAAAATTGCTGAAGAAGAAGGCGGAATATTCGTTACTGGTGGTAAACGTCCTGAAGGATTCGATAAAGGGTATTACCTAGAACCAACTATTATTATCGGATTAGATGATAGCTCTCGCTGTGTTCGTGAAGAAATCTTTGGCCCAGTTGTTACAGTACTTCCATTCGATACAGAAGAGGAAGTAATCGCGAAAGCAAACGACACGCGTATGGGCTTAAGCAACACAATTTGGACTAACGATATCCGTCGTGCACACCGTGTCGCACAATCCATTCAATCAGGATTATCCTACATCAATTGCTGGTTCGTACGTGACCTTAGAACTCCATTTGGAGGTACGAAGGATAGTGGACTAGGCCGTGTCGGTGGAGTTCATAGCTGGGAGTTCTATACAGAATTAACTAATATTTGTGTGAAGCTATAACACTAATAAAAAAACCAACCCCTTTAATTAATGTGAAGGAGTTGGTTTTTTGGTTTTTTATGGTCTAACTTCGTTAGAGGCTGATATATAAGCTTTCTTCAAGACTTGGATGTCAATCTCATTATTATTTAACCTATTTTCAACTTCAAGTGCATGTCGTGAAGTAAATTCCTTCAATTCCTGAACATCCTCATGTGTTTTAATAGTTATATCTGTTAGTTTTTCCAAAATGTTTTCAATTTTGTCGAAGCGTTCCTCATGTTTTTGAAGTATGATGTCGATTTTGTCAAAGCGCTCCTCGTGTTTTTGGAGCATGATGTCGATTTTGTCAAAACGTTCATCATGTTTTTGAAGTACTAATTCCACATTGCTAACTCTTTTGTTCGTTTCTTCTACCATACCAGTAAGTTTTTCAAGTAGTACATCATGGTTGCTAACTCTTTCGTTCGTTTCTTCTACCATACTAGTGAGTTTTTCAAGTAGTACATCGTGGTTGCTAACTCTTTTGTTTGTTTCTCCTACGATACGAGTGAGCCGTTCAAGTCCTCTTTCAAAGCCTGTAAACTTTTCTTCCATTCTATCTAGCCTTTTAGTAATACCTTCTAGTAGCTCTTCCGTTCTAGTACTCATTTAAATGGCTCCCCCCTTTTTTTCGGTTTTCTAAAAATAGTTCAATTACCAAGTAATTTGCTTAGTAGAAAGGATATATACTGTACCATGATTTTCCGAGACTATAGTTAATTCTTATTTTACACTATATGATGGTTTAGTTACAGATTTTTATCGACAAAAAACGCGAAAGAGGACAAAAAAATAAATGCCAACTTAAAAATTTTGCCTTTTAGCGAAATTTCAAGTTAGCATTTAGTTGTTCCTTAACGATAATTTATAAACTGCACATCAATCGGTAAATTTGCTCCTCTTATGGCAGCAATGACTTGTTGAAGATCATCTCTACTTTTCCCTGATACGCGAACTTGATCATCTTGGATTTGTGATTTTACTTTAATTTTTAGGTCTTTAATAATTGTATTAATTTTCTTAGCGTTGTCTTTATCAATTCCTTGGACAAGCTTGGCCCGTTGGCGAACTGTCCCACCTGAAGCAGGTTCAATTTTTCCATAATCTAGGTTTTTCGTTGGAACATTTCTTTTAATTAATTTACTAACAAGAACGTCTTTTAATTGTTCCAGCTTGTATTCATCGTCGGAGATGAGGACTAGTTCCTCTTTTTCAAGAGAAATATCACTTTTGCTTCCTTTAAAATCATAACGTGTTCCAATTTCCTTAAGTGCCATTGTAACTGCATTTGATACTTCTTGGGCGTCTACCTTTGAAACTATATCAAAAGAACTTTCAGATGCCATTTTCATCCCTCCAGAATTTTGCCGATTTGCTTTTATTTTCTATTAAATGTTGGTAAAATGCAACATAATAGACTATGTTAACTTTATTCAGCAGAAATCCCCCACTCCAACGAATGGTGGGATGAATACAATCTCGTTTACAATTAAGTGAGGTTCAACCCCTGTTGAATAAAGTTAAAGCCTCCGGCAGATGCTACGGATTTTCAAAGGTAGTTTTTCGAGCGTGCTCGAAAAAATCCGGGCGCAAATATGCCAAGGCGAATATGATTTAAACTCGGAAAGAAAGCAGGGAATATGATGGGCAACATAATGCCAGGAACAATTACGACTTTAAAGGTATCCCATGAATCACCGTTTGGTTATTTTCTAGAAAGTGGTGAAGAAGAGGAAATTTTGCTTCACCATAATGAGATGACTAGGGATCAATTAAGTGAAGATGAGGAAGTAGAAGTATTTTTATTTCAAGACCGTCAAGGCAGATTAACGGCGACAATGACGATTCCTTCCATTACAATACATACATTTGGCTGGGCCAAGGTTGAAGAAGTTAGACGTGAAATGGGTGTGTTTGTAAACATTGGCATCGATAAAGCAATGCTGTTATCTAAGGATGATCTACCGCCGCTTGAAGAAGTTTGGCCACAGATTGATGATGAAATTTATTGTACATTAGAAATTGGTCACAATGGGCGTTTGTTTGTCAGGCTTGCCAAGGA
>JAEWMK010000511.1 GCA_023457235.1 Bacillota bacterium | reverse complement strand
GTATACATGTTGATTCTTATTTACTTCTCTATGGCACTTGGAAAGATTACGTTTCGGAATAAACGGATCGGTGGTTTGTGGTTTGTTATTTTCTTAATACTGAACGGGGTACTCTCTTTTGGTCAGTTTGGATTAGAGGCAATTTTCCCATATTATCTTGATATTGAATCATTTACAGTGGGAACGAAAGAGGTCTTGAATTCGGGATATAATTTTGTGTTTGGAAGTGGTGGCTTTCATAGCCAAGGAATATTTAACGTAAATATAATTTCTAGCGTCTATAGTCTCATAACAGTGGTGGCTCTATTCTTAGGAACAGGTTATTTAATCGAAAAGAAAATTGATTTATAATTTTGAAAAAAATGCATCAGTAGAGTTATTTTTTGACACTCTAATCTGGTGCATTTTTGGTTTACAAGTTTCCCAACTTGAAAAAGTGTTGTAAAATCAAAAGTACAAAATTATATTATTCTTTTCAAGTTTGGCGGGCGATTAATGAATGTATAAAAAAATAAAGATTTTGTCTATTCTTTTTTTATTAATCTTAGCTACGAATTTTTCAGGAGTTTTGGCTGCTAAGCAAGGTTCATCGGAACTTGAGGATCAAAATCCTTTATTTGAACATCTTTCAGCAGCGGAAGGGTTGTCACAAAATACAGTTAATGCCATCATTCAGGATAAGTATGGCTACTTATGGATTGCAACACAAGATGGATTGAACCGATATGATGGTTATTCTTTTAAGGTTTATCGAAAAGAAGTCGATAGCGATAAATTGAATCGTAGCGTTTCTGATAATGTTATTAATATTTTATATGAAGACAAAGAAGGGGATCTATGGATTGGTACTCTTTCTGGCGGTTTAAATAAATTTGATCGAGAAACTGGAACGTTTACCCATTATTTACATGATCCACTTAATCCGAAATCGATTAGCCATAATAATGTTCGAGCGATTTATGAAGATGCAAAAGGGGATTTTTGGATCGGAACTAATGGGGGAGGGCTTAATAAGTTTAACAAAAAAACAGGGGAATTTATTCGTTATCAACATAATCCCAATAATCTATCTAGTATAAGCAGTGATATGGTTAGAGTTATTGTAGAGGACAAAAAAGGTACTCTTTGGATCGGGACAGAAGATGGAGGTATGAATGCGTTTAATAAAAGCACTGAAACCTTTACTCATTTCAAACATGACCCAAAGAATATAAACAGCTTAAGTCATGATTCGGTTTTTGCTTTATTGATAACCGATGATGATACACTGTGGATCGGAACGGATGGTGGCGGGTTAAATAAGTATGATATAAATTCCTCCAGATTTACAGCTTATCTAAATGATCCGAACAATAATTACAGTATTAGTTCAAATAATGTACATGCCTTATTTGAGGATAGTTTAGGAAGGTTTTGGATAGGTACGAGCACCGGCGGTGTGAATTTATTCGATCGAAAAGACGAGACGTTTGTTAATTATACATCGAAGCAGAACGTCTATAATTCTTTAAGTGATGACTTTATTCGCACTATTTATGAGGATCAAAACGGTAACATCTGGTTTGGGACATTCGTTGGGGGGATAAATAAATACGACAGTAAAAAATCTCGTTTTAAACTGTATCAAAATGAATGGTGGAATACTAACAGTCTTGGTAATAATACTGTACGAGCTTTTTATAAAACTGAAGATGGCACCGTTTTTATTGGAACTGAAAATGGCCTGGACCAGTTAAATCCAGATGGGAAATTTGTGCATTATACCCATGAAAAAAACAATCCAAACAGTCTTCCGGATAATATTGTGAGAAGCATTGCACCTGATGGAAAGGGAAATCTCTGGATTGCCACCCACGGTGGTTTGTCAAAGTTTAATATACAATCAGGGAACTTTACTAATTACTTTCACAACCCTAATGATCCAAATAGTATAATAAGCAATACAGTCTGGAGAGTGATAGTAGATCGTGAAGGTTTCGTATGGGTTGGAACGCAAGATGGACTAAATAAGCTTGACCCATCAACAGGTAAAATAAAATCTTTTATCCATGACCCTGACGATTCAGGTAGCATATTGGGGGATCGAAATTTAACTCTATATGAAGATCGTCAAGGAAGGATTTGGGTTAGTTCCTCCTTAAAAGGCCTAAATGTCTATAATAAACAAACGGGTGAATTTGAGCATTATCAACAGGACGATAAAAATGCCAATAGTTTAAGCAGTAATATTATTATGTCAATTCTTGAGGATCATAAAGGACAGATTTGGGTTGGTACTAGAGAAGGCCTTAATAAATTCAATGAAGAAACTAAAAACTTTTCACACTATACAGAAAAGGATGGTCTACCGAACAATGTGATTTATGGCATTCTGGAAGATCGTGAAGGCAATCTTTGGATAAGTACGAATAAAGGAATTTCCAAATTCAATCCTAATACAAAAACAGCCGTGAACTTTGATATTAATGATGGCTTGCAAAGTGATGAATTCAATAATGGGGCTTATTATATGGGTAGTGATGGCGAAATGTTTTTCGGAGGCGTAAAAGGATTTAATTCCTTTTATCCGTTAAAAATTAATATTAGTGAATATGCTCCACCCATCGTAATAACGAATTTTAAAATATTCAATAAAGAGGTTGAATTGGGCCAAACATTAGAAGTGATCGAAAAGATAAAATTAACGCATAAAGATTCCTTTATATCTTTTGAGTATGCTTCGCTCGATTTTTCTTCTCCAGAAAAAATTCAGTATGCCTATAAACTTGAAGGGTTTGATCACGATTGGGTCTATTCTGATAATAGACGCTATGCTAGCTATACCAATTTACCGCCAGGAGCCTATACATTTAAAGTTAAAGGTACCAATAGTGACGGTATATGGAATGAAGAAGGAAAAGCAATTAAATTATACGTCATACCTGCCTTCTGGCAGACTGGTTGGTTTAAAGGGTCGATAATTTTGCTCATCCTTCTCGTGAGCGTGACGTTATTCAAATATAAAACCTATAAAGTTAGAAAAAGAAATATCGAGCTTGAA
The DNA here is from genome assembly GCA_023457235.1 of Bacillota bacterium. Lineage (GTDB taxonomy): Bacteria > Bacillota > Bacilli > Bacillales > Bacillaceae_J > Schinkia. The sequence goes on along the minus strand of JAEWMK010000511.1, from coordinate 6,428 downwards.
CAAGCAGTTAACGAAAGAACCGATTCTTTAAGAAAAGCAAATGAAAAATTAGAAATCGAAGTTCTTGAGAGAAAGAAAGCTGAGGAAACGGTTAGAAAAATTGCATATTATGACTATCTGACCCACCTGCCTAACCGAAGATTGTTTATGGAATTAGGGGAACAAGAACTAGTTCATGCAAAAAGAAATAAAACAAAACTTGCAATTTTATTTTTAGATCTAGATAAATTTAAGTCTACTAATGATAAATATGGCCATGATGCAGGAGATATCCTATTAGTTGAAATTTCTAAAAGAATTCAAGAGCTATTAAGAGATAGAATGATTGCTTGTCGCATGGGTGGAGACGAATTTATTTTCTTAATAAAAGATATTAAAGATTCAAACGAAGTAATAACGATAGTAGAGAAATTGATCGAAAAGGTGACAGCTCCTTTAATAATAAAAGGAAATGAAGTAATCGTGGGAGCTAGTATTGGCATTAGTTTATATCCTGAAGATGATGGAGTCTTTGAACAGCTCCTTGTCAAAGCAGATAAAGCTATGTATCAAGCTAAGCAAATAAAAGAACCTAGTTATCAATTTTATTGTGAGATAAAAAATGATATATAGATATAATAAATGCAATTGAACAAAAGCCCGAATTATGTATGCTATAATTTGTATAGGATTAATCGGAATTAGAAAATTATGGGGTAAGGGGAATTATTAATGAGCAAGATTTATATCATCCATGAGAATAGTGAATGGACCGTGCACTTAACAAAAAGATTAGAGGAATTAGGCCTGCCCTATGAAGAATGGCATTTAGATGAAGGTTTGCTGGATTTGTCAGAGCAGCCTCCAGAAGGTGTTTTTTATAACCGTATGAGCGCTTCCTCTCATACTCGTGGCCATCGTTATGCACCTGAATTAGCAGACAATGTACTATCGTGGTTGGAAAGACATAATTGCAAAGTGTTTAATGGGACTAGTGCTATTAATCTTGAACTAAGTAAGGTAAAGCAATATAATGCGCTTGAAAAAGCTGGAATTCAAACCCCAAAAACAATTGCTGCCGTTGGTAAAGAACAAATCATTCGTGCGGCTGAAAAAATGGGGACTGAATCTTTCATAACAAAACATAATCGGGCTGGCAAGGGATTAGGTGTGCAGTTATTTCATTCCGTTGAAGCTTTAAAACAATATGTAAATGGCCCGACATTTGAAGAGCCGATTGATGGAATCACATTGATTCAGGAATATATTAAATCTCCAGATCAAACGATTACTCGTTGTGAATTTATTGGAGGCAAGTTTTATTATGCTGTTCAAGTAGATACTTCCGGTGGATTTGAATTGTGCCCAGCAGATGCTTGTAATATCGGAGATCTTTTTTGTCCAGTAGGAGAAGAAGTTGAACAAAAACCGAAATTCCAAATCATTAATGGTTTTAACGATCCGATCATTGCAAAATATGAAGCATTTCTACAAGAACAGAATATTGCTGTAGCTGGGATTGAGTTTATTAGAAATGAAAATGGCAGCCTATACACTTATGATATTAATACAAACACAAACTACAATAGCGATGCTGAAGAAAAGGCCAGGAAATACGGAATGTTTCATTTGGCTAAATTTTTAGGTGCCGAATTAGCGAAACAATAAGTTGAAGCTGTTAGATAATCATAAAAAAGAAGCCGCTGGGACGGAAATCCCAAACGAATTGTACAATTCAACGCTGCAGAAGCAGAACAACTCTGAAAATTTTTGATCAAGAAATAGACCCTTACCTTTGCGAGAGGGTCTATTTCTTTTTATTTTAGTGTCATCAGATAAATCCTTTAATATTCCATCGAGTTGTCATATATTGTTAGTATATAAATTGGTAGGTGAAAGGCATGCAAATTCATAGACTTCTAGAAATCGTATATATATTACTAGACAAAACGACAATAACAGCAAAAGAATTGTCCGAGTATTTCGAAGTATCACAACGCACAATTTATCGTGACATAGATACTTTAAGTGCAGCAGGGATACCTATTTATACGACCAAAGGTAAGGGTGGAGGTATAAGATTACTTGATCAATATGTTCTTAGCAAAACGATGCTCTCAGAAAAGGAACAGCTTGAAATTTTATCTTCTCTCCAAAGTTTGAAGGCTTTAAATATATCAGAGGTTGAAACTGTGCTGAATAAATTATCCGCTACGTTTAATAAAAATCCTACAGACTGGATTGAAGTGGATTTTTCGCAATGGGGAAACAGGGTTGCTGAGAAGGAAAAATTCAATATCTTGAAAACAGCAATTTTTAACAGAAAACCTGTAGTTTTTGATTATTATAGTTCTTACGGAGAAAAAACAGAAAGAACAATAGAACCAATGAAGCTTTTATTTAAAGGGCAAGCTTGGTATGTTTCTGGATTTTGTAGAACAAAAGATGCATTCAGACTATTTAAAATCACCCGGATAAAAAATCTTACTCTCACAAATGAAACATTTACAAGAAATATACAGAATGATATAAGAAGGGTTCCACAAGACCTAACTAACACTGTGACTAAAAAAATGGTAACGCTTGTGCTCAAAATTGATCCGTGCATGGCTTATAGAGTATATGACGAGTTTGATCAGGAATGTATTTTAAAAAATCAAGACGGCAGTTTTACTGTAACTGCTTTCTACCCAGAAAATGAATGGGTCTATGGTTATGTGTTATCATTTGGAGATTTTGTAGAAGTCATCGAACCAGAGTATATGCGTGACATCATCACAAGAAAATTAGAAAATAGCTTGAGAAAATATTTATAATATGACATGCAGTTGTCAATTTATGAGTGTTATACTGACCTCAATCTAAAATGAAAGAGGTAGATAGTATGAATTATGAAATCGTTCAATTGGAGGAAAAAAAGGTCGTAGGTCTCAAAATTAGGACCAATAATAGTGATCCGAATATGAGCAGTGCTATTGGGGATGTTTGGAAAAGGTTCTTTGAAACTGGGATATATCAGTCCATACCTGATAAGAAAAATGAAAAATGTATTGGTTTATATACAAACTATGAGAGTGATGTGAATGGGGCCTATGATGTGATGGTTTGCTGTGAAACTCAGAATTCTTCGAATCACCCAATGTTAGTACAGTCAGAAACTATACCTGCTGGAAAATATGCAAAGTTTATCATTCAAGGTCATGTACAAAAAGTGGTCGCGGAATTTTGGATGAAGCTTTGGTCTATGGATTTAGATAGAAAATATAGCTGTGATTTTGAAGAATATCAAGGAGGTTCTGATAAGGACACTGCAGAAATACATATCTATATTTCTTTAAATTAAAATAATATTGTTAAATTGGCGTAAGTTTCCAAAAATTAATCGAAAAGGTGATCGCTCCTGTAAAAATAAAAGAAAATGAAGTAACCGTACGAGCCAGTATCGGCATTAGCTTATTTCCAGAAGACGACGAAGACTTTGAACAGCAATTATCAAAGCCGATAAAGCCATGAATCAAGCGAAACAAATAAATGAGCCTAGCTATCAGTTTTACAGTGCATCAATTTGAGTGCAAACTCATTTGATGCATTTTTTAGTATAAACGGGGGCGAAATTACATCAGAGCAATTTTTAAAACAAATTTTTCCTTTGCAAAGTTGGAATCTGCAACTTTCAAAATCACACCTTTTTTCTTTCCTCATATCCTGTATTACTGCAATAGGTATTAGTTTAAATTAGGGGGAAAGACAATGGGTGTTGAATTAACTGCCCTTCATTGGATATATGTCGCTTTTATTTTGATAATAATCGGCTTCATGGTCATGCGAAGGGATACATCGTTAGTTTGTATCGTCGGAATATTCTTACTGGCTTTTACGGCAACACAATCTTTAAGTGCCTCCATTAGCAGCATTTTTAATAGCTTCATTTTTGCGATAACCGAACTCCTTGGTACTATTCTAATCATCTCCATTATTGTTTCGATGTCAAAAGCGCTCACGCGAACCGGAGTCAATGATGTCATGATCTCACCTTTCGCTAAATTAATTAGAACTCCGGCATTAGCCTATTGGACGATAGGGATTTTAATGATGGTTATTTCTTGGTTCTTCTGGCCTTCACCAGCAGTAGCATTATTAGGGGCTGTACTTTTGCCGGTTGCACTTCGTGTCGGTTTGCCAGCTTTGGGAGTTGCCATGGCCATGAACTTGTTCGGACATGGGATTGCCCTTTCTGGGGATTTCATCATTCAAGGTGCACCGAAGTTAACAGCAGATGCAGCCGGAATCCCCGTGCTGGATGTTGTCCATGCGAGTATACCGCTAGTTTTCGTAATGGGTATTGTTACTACAGTTGTGGCCTTTATCTTCTTAAAACGTGATATGAAAAATGGCTCGCTTAAAGTTGAAACAACAGTAGTGAATGACCATTCTGAAAAGCATTTCTCTAAAAAAGAAATGGATCAATTAAAAAATCTCCTTACTCCTGGAGCTAAAAAGCTAATTGCCTTCCTTATTCCATTTCTATTTATTTTAGATGTCGTAGCCATGTCAGTATTAAATCTATCCGGTGGGGATGCAACGGCATTAATCGGAGGCACAGCCATTTTCATTCTGCTTCTAATCAGCATGCTGGCCCACAAAAATAACGGTTTAGAAGAAACAACATCTTATTTAATTGAAGGATTCCAATTTGGCTTTAGAGTGTTTGGGCCTGTTATTCCAATTGCCGCCTTTTTCTACCTTGGCGATTCCGGTTTCACAAAGATTATTGGGGAATTTCTTCCTGCTGCGTCCGCAGGAATCGTCAACGATTTAGGGGTTGCCCTTGCCCATACCGTACCGTTAAATGGGCAAATTGCCGCGATCACATTGACTACAGTTGGTGCAATCACTGGTTTGGATGGTTCAGGATTTTCAGGTATTTCATTGGCGGGATCGCTTGCGAACCTATTTGCTACAGCGATTGGCGCAGGTGCAGCAACTTTAACAGCCCTTGGGCAAATTGCAGCAATTTGGGTTGGTGGCGGAACCTTGATTCCATGGGCATTAATTCCAGCCGCGGCAATATGTGGGGTCGATCCATTTGAACTGGCAAGGCGGAATTTGGTACCAGTAGTGATTGGCTTGGTTGTGACAACGATTGTTGCAATGTTTTTGATATAACTTAATTGAATTGATTTATAAAATCAAAAATGCATCAGATGAGTGATTTTAACTCAACTGATGTATTTTTTTACCCTCAATCCTTATAATTTGAGGGTTTTCGTATTTAAAGAGGACCACTATTCAGACTAAAGTCTGAACCTAAAATCAACCCCTGGCTCGTTATGAAAGAGTTTTATATCGGATATGATTAGGACAAGTAAGACAAGCAACAAAATACTAAAGAAGGAGGAAGATTAATGAAAAACAAATGTTCAAATAAACTAGGAATCGTTGTAATGGCTTTAGGAATATTAATGCTCCTTGGTTTCTTAGGAATTAACATTGGCTGGATCATCGCCTTAGTGATACCATCGTTTTTCGTATACCAAGGCTGGAAGTTATTCACAAAGCATGAAAGCAAAGTAAAAAAGGGCTTTGGTATTGCGCTTATGATCGTTGGTCTATTATGGCTGACTGGTATGCTTCATGTGTTGATAGGCTTAGCGATTGCAGCATGTTTAATCTACTATGGCATGAAAATGATTAATAAAAATAAGTCATTTGCTTTTTCTCCAGAAGTAGAAGTATCAACGGGTGAAGGCTTTTCTTATAAAGACTATGATTACCTTGATGAATGGGAAAAAGAACTAAATAAAAATCTAAAATAATAGAATATAGTAGGAGGAAAAATTCATGGCAATTTTTAAAAGAGTAAGAGATATCACAGTAGCATCAATTCACGAGATGTTAGACAAGGTTGAAGATCCGGTTGCAATGCTGAATCAATATTTAAGAGATTTGGAAAGTGAGATTTCAAAGGCTGAACTTGCTGTTTCACGCCAAGTAGCAATCGAGAAGAAATGGAAAGCATTAGTAGAGGAATTCGAACTGCGCGTAATAAAACGAAGTCGCCAAGCAGAGTTGGCGCTTGACCATGGTGATGAAAATATTGCTAGACAAGCGATTGAAGATAAACAATTTTCAGAGGCAAAAGTTCAAGAATATCGTACATTATATGAGAACACAAAAGAGCAGGTTGCTATTCTATTAGGCCAATTGAAAGAATTAAAGGATAAATTCTATGAGCTACGCAATAAAAAATTTCATTTAGTTTCTAGAGCGAATGTTGCAAAAGCTGTAAAAGATATTAATCAAGCATTGGTAACGATTGATACAGAAAGTGCAGCAAAAGGTTTTGCTCGAATTGAGGAAAAATTAATGATGATGGAAGCTGATTCACAAGCTCTTCAACAAATTCGCAGAGTTTACGGAGAAACAAACTTTGAAAATCTCCATAATGC